>JBNLFC010000108.1:0-9825 GCA_050305335.1 Leptospirales bacterium | reverse complement strand
CTCTTTCTCATGGTGGATACGTATCTCTTCCAGAATAATGGCGCATACTCCCTCCGGGACACCGGTGCTCTTTTCCATGTAAACTGGAAGCTTCTTTTCTGGGTAGGGCTGGGAGCCATTTTTGCCGCTCTGGGAGAGCTTTTTTCAATCACTGCCTGGAGGGGTGTAATCGATGATAATATCATTGTCCCGATTGTGTCTCTGGGGGGAATGCTGATTTCTGCATTGCTGGTTTTGCAGATTCCAGCTGAATCTATCTTTTTTAATACATTTGCTTTGTTTTTTCCGGGTATGTAATGAAAAGACTCAGACTCCTGGATCGCTACATCGGCGCAGAGTTCTTGAAGGCCTACACTATGGCCCTTCTGGGGCTGGTCGCGCTTCTGTTTCTGTTCAATGCCATGGATCTCTTTCGCATGGAGACCGAAGAACCACGTTATCTGATGGGGCTTTATCTTCTATACAGGATACCGTCGTTCATTGATTTTCTGGTTCCTGCAGCGTTGATTCTTGCCGTTACTTTTTCCGTGGCACAGCTCACTGTAAACCGTGAGCTGGTTGCCATCTATTCTGCGGGAGTCTCTTTTTATCGTGCCACAGTAACCATATTGTTATTCGGGGTTTTTTTGTCGATTTTCCTTTTTTTCTTTAAAAACTTTATCGTTACACCGGCCAACGCTCTTGCCGAAAGAACTATGGCACGGCTTCAGAAAGAGAAAAGTTTTACAAAAGATCTGGTATGGCAGAAAAACATTCGCGGCTCACACGGGTATTACTTCATTTATTATCTGGATCGGGATCATGGTGAGATTGTCGGAGGCTTCCACTATCTTCAGGTGAATGCCGGGAATCATCCGGAACGGTTGCTTCAGGCAAAATCTGCCAAATATGATGCTGCCAATGGGAGCTGGATCCTATCCAATGTGGATGAATTGCTCCTGAATCAGGATATGCAGATCGTATCTCGAACTCATCATGATCAGCTTACGGAGGTTTTTCCCGAGGATATGGAATTCTTTGCCCACCCTTCCAGAGATCCTTCGGAGCTGGATGTGATCGATTTGCTCCATGAGATATCCAGTCGTATTGCAAGAGGATTCTCGGCCGTTCCGTTTCAGGTGGAACTGCAGATGCGTTTTGCATTTCCGTTGATGAATATCATTCTGGCGCTTGTAGGAACCATTGCTGGCGCTTCCGGCAAACTCAGGTCAACCGGTCCTCTGGTTAGATCGTTGCTGATATCAATCATAGTTTTTTTTGTATATTTTCTGACATTTCACTTTGGGTTGAGCCTGGGGAATAATGGTGTTTTACCACCTGTTGTGGCCGGATGGGGACCCACATTGATCTATTTTGCACTGGCAATTGTACTTGTGATTCGCTTCAAACGCTGATGAATCCCCGGGTTCATGTCTGTTCGGTCACAGTTGCTGTGAATATGATTGGAGTAATTAAGGAAGGATGCTACTGCAATGAAAGGATACGAGACCCTGAATGAATTTGTAAGGGAGCTGGATCGCGAAGGAGAACTGATTCGCATTGCTCAGCCTGTTTCCAGAGATCTTGAGATATCCGAAATATATTTTCGCCATGCCCGCTCACCCGAAGGTGGCCGGGCTCTTCTTTTTGAAAATGTAGAGGGATCTGATATCCCCCTTCTCATCAATGCTTTTGGATCACGGCGGAGAATGCGTATTGCTTTCGGACATCGTCATCTGGATCAGGTTGCAGATGAGATGAGAAAGCTTCTTGAAGTAATTAAAATGAAACCCCCTTCCGGCATTGGTGATCTGGCAAATCTGGCGAAGATCGGCGGAAAAATTTTTCGTTTCCCTCCTAAACGTATGAAACATGGCAAGGCACCTGTGCAGGAAGTTGTCTGGCGGGGCCAGGAGGTCGACCTGGATCGGCTTCCTATTCTCAAGTCCTGGCCCCTGGATGGAGGACGCTTTATCACTATGGGGCTTACGGTTACGCAATCTCTGCACACCGGTTCCAGCAATCTGGGAATGTATCGTCTTCAACAGATGGGAAAACGCTCTCTTGCCATGCACTGGCAAATCCACAAAGATGGATCTCACTTCTGGCAGGAATATCGCAAAGCGGGAAAGAGAATGCCCGTATCCGTTGTAATCGGTGGGGATCCTGCAACGGTCTATTCTGCTACTGCTCCCATGCCGCCCAACTTCAACGAACTCCTTCTAGCAGGCTTTCTGCGTGGTCGTGGTGTATCCGTGGTTCAGGGAGTAACCAACCATCTTCTGGTACCTGCCCAGGGGGACATTGTACTGGAGGGTTATGTGGATCCCGATGACCTGATAGAAGAAGGACCGTTCGGGGATCACACAGGGTATTACACACCTGTGGAGCCTTTTCCGCTGTTTCATGTGGAGGCCATTACCATGCGTAAGAATCCCATCTACCTGGCCACAGTTGTGGGGCGCAGTCCCCAGGAGGATTGTTATCTGGCAGAGGCCACGGAGCGAATTTTTCTACCTATGCTTCAGGTGGTAGCGCCAGAGGTAACGGATCAGATGCTTCCCTGGGATGGCAACTTCCATAACTGTGCCGTGTTCTCCATGCGAAAAGAGTTTCCCTTTCATGCAAGGAGAATGATGCATCACCTCTGGGGGTTCTCCCAGATGTCTTTCGCAAGATCCCTGGTTTTTGTGGATGAAAGTGTCAATCTTCATACCGGTGAAGCTCTGTTACGCCACATTCTCAATAGTATTCACGTTGTGCGGGATATTACAATCTCGGACGGAATTCTGGATCAACTGGATCATAGCGGAATTCGGCCTCTCTTCGGGGGGAAGCTGGGGCTCGATGCCACTACAAAGTCCAGTGACGAACTGGTGTTTAACCATTCTAACAATGACCCTTCATTGATTCAGGAGCCAGCGCGAAGAAAATTACCGGCTTCCCATTCGGAGGAGAAGCTGAAGGTCGAACTGGCCGCATGTCTGTCTCTGGTTAAAAAAGGACGGTGGAGCGTAAAAGATCATCATCTTTACGGCAAAGATCTATTGAATCCTGTCTGGATTCTTTCCGTGCATAAAAAGATATCTCAGGGAGATGCCGCAAAGCGTATTGGTGAACTTCTTAAGCCAGAAAGGCGTAACCTCTTCCCTGCACGTGTCATTGTTCTTTTGCCGGGCGATGATGATCCTCGAAATGGCTCGAAGACACTCTGGCGCGTCTTTGGCAATGTAGATCCTCTACGCGATGTATCAATACGCATTAACGAATCCGACCGGGGCCGTGATGTTGTGATCATTGATGCCACGCCCAAAGGCCGTGCAGATGGTTACAATCGTGAGTGGCCTCTTGAGAATCTTATGGATCCGGATACTATTGAGCGTGTGGACAAGAGGTGGTCCGACCTTTTTGACCAGAAGCCATATGAGGTGGAACGCCCGTAAAGCCTGTAGCTGACTACAGGCTTTACGGGATCTGAAAACTCTCTTACCTTGAAAAGCTTTTAGAATTCAACGTTTTGAGATGAGTTATTACAGATAAGCTCCTATTCCTATGTTTGCGCTATTGGTGGCTAACCACGGCGTTGTGCGGCCTCCTACCTTCAGTTTCAGCGACTGATGTTCCAATCCTGCAAATACAAAAAGCCTGTCCGTGTATGAGCTGCTTATATTATAGCGAATTCCCATCCCCCCGTATGCACCGTACGCTGGCGAGAGAATTTTTCCATTGTTGTAGCCTGCACGAACACCTGCCTGGATATAAGGATCCCACGTTGTATCAAAAGAGAGGTGGTAGCTAAATCCTGCATCGGCCAGTTGAACGCTGTAACCTGTACCAATATCCTGGTTGTCGGAATCCTTTTTCTTTGTCTTTTCTTCATAAAGCAGGAAGTCATATAGACTTCTGCCCTCGGGAGTGTTGGGTGAGGGAAATAGATAGGCTGTTTTCATCAGGATCAGAGGATAGATTGGATTTTTTACGCTACGAAAACTGTAAGTTCCATTGGTGATACCAATGTTCAAACCCAGATTTAAAAAACGCCTTTCTACGTTGACACGGCCTACGGATGCATAACCTGATTGTACCGGAGCGGGTAAATCCTTTTTGTTAGAGAGATAGTAAGCCGCATACCCCCGAAGTTCCGGATCGTTTGAGGCGATGGTAAGCAGGCGATGCTCCAATACCCGATCCTTTGTCGCTATAAAGGATTGGTCTGAGTGCAGCTTCTGCAATCCTCCTCCCATGTAAAACTGAATGGACCATGTTCGGTTGCTGTTTCTTTCCCGGCCCGGCGAGACTGCAGAGCTCGGGAGTTGAGGATTGCTTTCATTTTCCCCGGTGACCGGCTCGTCCGCTACTGGCTCGCCGTATAGGCTCCAGGATGCAAACATTAACATTAAAAACACAATTTTGCGCATGATTGATCTCTCCACTTATTCTATGTATATTTGATTGATATACAAATTCTCCTCCTTTTCAGGGACACGACTCCAGGGGGAGGTCGGTGACTTTGTAGAATATACGGAGTGAGCTTTACAACGGAGTGCACCAACAGCACAGAAACTGAAAGAAATGCAGAGCGTGGGTATGGGAACTGACCATGCTTTGCGAAAAGGCTTGACCCGGTGCAATGTGAAACGTCCTTTTACAGGATTTGTCATAAAAGCAGAATCTCGGAGGGGATCTGACTTTCAGGGTTGGAGCAATACAATTGTCCTCACAAATTCACTGTAATTCTATTTCAAAGAACTATACCAGGACTATTTTTCAAAAACTCTCTTTCGGAGTCTTTGATCAGGAACGCTGGGGGGTGATCGGGCCCAATGGATCGGGTAAGTCAACACTGCTTCGAATTCTTGCAGGGCTGGAAGAGGTGGATTCCGGGGAGGTTACGCGAAGGAAGGATCTTCGCGTAACTTATCTGGCTCAAACCGAATCCTATAACGATGAGGCTTCCATTGAAGAGCTTCTCTATAATTCACTATCCGTAAAAAAGAGCGATCAAGAGCGCTATGGGATAGTGGATCGGGCTTTGAGGCAATGGTCAGTGCCTGATGGCAATCTGAAATTCGGGCATCTTTCGGGCGGTATGCGAAAGAGGGTGGCGATCATTGCTGCCCTTCTTCAGGAGCCTGATCTTCTTTTAATGGATGAGCCAACCAATCATCTGGATCTGGAGGGAATTTTCTGGCTGGAAAACATTTTAAAGAGTGCTAACTTTTCGTTTATGGTTATCAGCCATGATCGCTTTTTTCTGGAGAGTGTTACAAACCGAATTCTGGAGGTCAATCGCGCCTTTCCTGACGGGATTTTCACTTCCGACGGCAACTATTCCAGATTTCTGGAAAGAAAGGAGCAATTCCTTGCCGGACAATTGCAGCGAGAGGCCAGTCTGGCCAACAGACTGCGTACGGAGACTGAGTGGTTGCGTCGAGGGCCAAAAGCGAGAGCCACAAAAGCCCGTTATCGCATTGAAGAAGCAGCAAAACTGAAAGAAGAATACATATCAACCAGGGCGCGTAATGATGCTGGCCGAAAGATTGATATTGGCTTTGACTCCAGCGGACGAAAAACGCGAAAGCTGGTGGAATGCAAGGCCATAGGGAAAGCTATGGGAGATCGCCTTCTCTTTCAAGACCTTTCCTTTACGCTTTCTCCCGGCAGTTGCCTGGGGCTCATGGGACCCAATGGAAGCGGAAAAAGCACTCTCATTCACATACTCAAGGGAGATGTGAGTGTGGATACTGGCGAGGTGTATCGGGCCGATCAGCTACGCATTGTTCATTTTGATCAGAGGAGGGAGTCCCTGAATATGGATGAGCCTCTTCGCAAGGCTCTTGTTCCTGACGGAGATTCGGTAATCTATCGTGGGAATGCTGTGCACGTTGCCGGATACGCTAAGAAGTTTCTCTTTCAACCGGAACAGTTGGAGATGCCGGTATCGAGTCTTTCAGGAGGGGAACAGTCGCGTATCCTCATTGCCCGGCTCATGTTGCAGGAAGCAGATTTACTGCTACTGGACGAGCCTACCAATGATCTTGACATTGAGTCTCTGGAGGTGCTGGAAGAGAGCATTGAGGAGTTTTCCGGTGCCGTTGTATTGATCACCCATGACCGTTTTTTTCTCAATCGCCTATCCGATGAGATTCTCTATTTGAATGGGGAGGGCGAGGGGAACTTTTACGCGGATTATTTTCAGTGGTATGATTTGCAAAACAGTGAACGTTTGCCGGCAGTAGAGCAATCAGAAAAAAAAGGTCTGCGACCGGGAAGGGCTGATAAAGGAAGCCCTCGCAGGAAGCCAGGGAAATTGTCACAAAAAGAGCAGCGAGATCTGGATGGTATGGAAGCCGCCATTCAGGAAGCTGAGGCAGAACTCTCGGCATGTCAGGCTCAACTTCAGCTGCCCGAGATAATGTCTGACCCCGGGCGCTTGAACGATGCCTGCGCCAGTCTGGAGGAGTGTCAGAAACGAGTGGACGCACTGTATGCTCGCTGGGAGGAGCTGGAAGCCATCAAGCAAGAAGTGGAGAAACTTCAGTGACCCTGCGCACAGAGCGCATGGCCACTGGATACTCTACTGAAGATCATCGATCAATTGTGGTTTATCCGCATAGCGGAACTGCTCCATTTTTCCGAAATGGAATGTCATAGCAAAGTAGATGCGGGTTTCATGGAAGCTTGCGTTTCGTTTAATTTTTCCCATAGCGTTAGCCGTTTCATACCATGTGATTGAGTTTATGATATCGGTGGTGGTAAGGTTGGGCGATGTAGCCATCTGGAGTATGTCCAGAGAAGATAGGTTATAGAAGTATTTCCCGTAATCATATTTATCCAGATGGTGGTTGTATGAAACGCCCAGGCTCACAGCAAAAACAGAGCCAAGCTTCATAAAAACTTCGGATTGGAGAAGTCCCCCTCTGGTATCATAGAGATTTCCACTGGAGTTGAAATACCTCCACTTCCCGGCGCTAATAGATACATTGTATTCAGTCTGCTTCCAGGTTCCGGATCCATCGTAGACGGTTACATCGTTTCTCCATTCTATTCTGGGTGTTAGCTGGAGGTTGTACTGGAGGGCGATTTCTGGCAATACAGCTCTTGAGGTGCGGATCATGCTGGCGAAACCCAGCGATCCGGGCCACGAAGAGCCGGAAAGCATTGTTAAGAAAAAAAACGAGCTGTCGGAAGAGAAGTTTCGGTTTCGTTGGTATTCAATTTTATCAGAGATATGTCGGATACCTGCTCCTATCCCCAGAGTGTAAGGGATTACATAAAGATAGGCCGCCTCTCTTCCCTGGGCACGGTTGCGTCGAACCAGAGACTCCTCATATTCTAAACTGCCATCAAGCAGCGAGTAGTAGAACAGATCCTTGTAATATTTTCCTTTGATGGCTTGATTCTCTTCTGCCAGAAAGCCCCATCTGCCGGTAGGCGTCATGTAGCGAACTTTGAAATGGAGATACCCACCCGCTGCATAGTACCCATTGTTATTGAAGTTCAATTGAATTCTGTCGCTACTATTGTAAGGCTGATATCCTATTATTGAGTCTTGAACATTGACACCGCTACCGACTCCATCCATGGTCATAGTCAGTTCCAGTGTCTCCGAAAAAATGGAGACCGGTATGATGGCAGTAATAGCTGTGATTACTGCTGGAAGTAAAGTGCGAAAGAATCTTGATACTTTCATATCCCTTTTGTCCTGTTTGTGCTATTCTAAATTTAATTTGCAAAATTGTTTCAATGCTCAGGTAGCTTTAGAAATCTTCGTCCGGGGCTAAAGCGTCTTCATCGTCATCGAGACTTCTGTATCTTTGTTTATTCTGTCTGGTGGTTTTTTCGTTTCTCTCTGTTTCAAGGTCCCCTGCATCCTCATTGACTGTGCGAGGTTGCTGTCTTTTACGTCGTTTTGCTCTTGCAGGCCTATCGCTCAATCTGTCATCAGAAAGTGATCGCATGTTTCTTCGGCGCTGCATTACTTTCCCGTCTTGAAAGAAAACTTTTGTGGTCCTTAATTTGCCAGCCTGGTAGATCCATGTATCGTTTTCCAGCGATCCCGTTTTACGGATGTTCGGATATCCGTAGGCAAGAATGACTTCGGCTTTGCTCATCCCATCAACAACAAAGCCCTCTTCTATATACTTTGTAACTCTGGGTGTGGATCCAGTGACAGCTACCGGTGTTTCTGAGAAAGTCCTTTTGAAAATAGTTTCGATATCCTGGTGGCTGAATTCCATTTGATTGATGAGAGCATAAAATTTACGAGGCTTTTTAAGGCGAAACTTTATATAAGTATCAGTGACGCGAAGGATTGTGACTTCAGTATTGGCAGGAATAAAACGGCTGTTCAGGTTCGTTACGGAAGTATTGATGTATCGTGCGAATCTACGCGGGTCGGAAAAGTAGAGATTGTGTTTCAGGTAATAACTCTGCTTGTCCTGTGATGTTGCTTGAGTCTCTCGATACTGTAGAGCAAACGCCTCCGAAGTGGACGTATAGCAGGAGTTCCCTGAAGCCGCTAAGATAAGAATGAGTAAGGAAAAGAGTAGATATTTGTTAAATTTCATTATAATGAACTCCAGGCGATGGCACTGTCCTGGAAAGAAGTGCGCATGCTATCGTTTTGAATGATCTGAATCGCCTGTTTAAAAGCGTCAATATTTTTATAAAGGGAAAGTCAAATATTCTTTATCATTATGCTTTGTGCGATTTAAAAAAAAATTAGAAATGGTGAAATTGTGTGTCTATTTTCATTGTTTCAATTGTATGGTGAGCCTCTTTTGTAAAGAGGCAAGCGAACAGCGTCATCCCTGTTTGCCACAGATCTCATGTGTGAGTCGGCGGCTGTGGTATCTCCTCCCTGCCAATTTTTCCGTTGACAGCTTTGATTTTAGATCTGTTTTTGAATGCTGGTAGGACCCCGAAAAAATGATCAACCGGAGAGAAACGGCGGAGAAACAAATGTTAAATACCCTTGCCTCTCTTCTGGATGATTTAAAAGCAGCGGGGAGGACAGCCCTTTTTGCCAACTCTACCTCCTACCTCTATGCGTCCAGACGTTATTTATTCGAAAATCTTGCTCAAGCTGGCTACCTGAAAAGGCTTTTTTTGCCAGAACACGGCCTCTTTGCTGAACTGCAGGACATGGTCGGGCTCACTCAAACTGATATTTATGATTTGCAAGGGCTGGAGTGTGAGATCGTCAGTTTATACGGAAATTCGCAAAATACTCTCTTCCCCGATGTTGAACTATTGCGCGATTTGAGCGCACTGGTAATCGATATCCAGGATATCGGCAGTAGATACTATACCTTTGCCACAAGCATCAGTTATATATTTGAAGTTCTGGTGAAGGAAAGCATTGAGCTACCTGTGATTCTTCTGGATCGCCCCAATCCAGCAGGACGGCAGGTGGAAGGATCACCCTTGCAGGAGCCATACGAATCTTTTGTCGGGCGCAAAGGGATACCTCATCGTCATGGATTGACCCTGGGCGAACTGGCCATAATGCAGCGAATGACGATGAAAGGAGAGTTCCCTCTTTTTATTATTCCGGCGAACCTCTCTCTGAGGAAGGAGCTTCCGTACGATGTAGGTCTGGTAGTAATGGGGGGGGCGGGGCCACCGGATGAAGAAGGACGGGGCTGCGGGAAGTTAATGGAGATACCTCCTTCGCCGAATATGCCCCATCGAACCACGCCCTTGATTTATAGCGGACAGTGTTTGCTAGAAGGTACCAATCTGAGTGAGGGTCGTGGGACCACTCGACCTTTTGAAATCTTCGGTGCCCCTTTTTTGACGTCAGTCTTTCGCTGGGATCGGGATTCTGCACCAATGAAGGTC
>JBNLFC010000107.1:0-9827 GCA_050305335.1 Leptospirales bacterium | reverse complement strand
CTCGATTCACGTTCCCGAGGCGAAAATGAGTATAGCCACCCATCATTCCGGCAGGGATCATAGAGAGAAGAGCACTCCCCTGCGCCATATGCTGTTCCATACCGAGAAGAAAAACCATGGCAGGTACCATAAGGCTGCCACCGCCTACTCCCATCATACCGGAGATAAAGCCTGCAAATAGACCGGTGAATGTCAAAATAACCACTTCCTTCCAGAATTCATCTCCCACATCCAGATGAGGAAGATAGGGTTTTACAAGAAGCAGTAATGCCACGGCCACAGTGAGTGCTCCAAAGGAGCGTTTCAATTTCCATGCCGGGAAAAAATGAGCCTGGCGCGCACCTACCCGGGCCATGATGGTGGCTGAGATGCTTAGAAGAATAGCTGCTGTGATATCCACGGTTCCATGGATGGCATAGGAGAGGCCCCCTGCGACTCCCGTGAAGATGAGCGCAACAAGACTGGTTCCATGGGCATGGTGCTGATTCAATTTCTGGAGACGAACAAGAAGAGGCACCATCACAACGCCTCCACCAAGTCCTACCAATCCACCAAAAGTTCCAGAAACCAATCCTATCCAGAGACCCATGGTGCCAGAAATCAAAATTACTCATTGAGAGTCAAAGGGATACTCTGTTTCAAGATGCATAAAGCTTACGTTCCCCACATTTAGCTCTTCACGTCATTGCTTTGTTCTTCCATTCTCTCTTTCCCGGATCTCGTGGCCACCCCGACCGGTGATTCGGCCAAGTTTTGCCAGAATGGCATCTCCCACACCCAGCTTGCGCAGAGAATAGAGAAAAAGTCCAAACGCAGCCCCTTCATCCAGCCATCCGATAACAGGTATTGCATCTGTGGGCTCGGGAAAAAAGATCCAGAACAGAGAAAAGGCTGCGGCAACTATCCAGGGGATTCTTTTCATAAGGAGTTCTCCATAAAAGAGGCCGGGTCTTTTTCCATCACTAAAAAACTGACCACCTTTTTTGCCTGAGAATGAGTATAACCTCTGCGAAGTAGATAGGCCAGCAGCGATTCCCGGGATTCGTCGCCCTTCCATCTGGGTCTGGCAACGGACACTCCTCCTTCCAGTATCTCCTCCTCCGTAAGATCAGCAATGGAGCTATCGATGAGCTCACGGGGGATTCCGCTCTTCATAAGATCAGCCCGGATGTATGCAGGACCATGCCCGTTGCGAGCCCGGTAGCGAGCTCTGTTGCGCGCAAACCTGGCATCGTCTAGCAATCCAAGGTCGGTCAAATGAGCCACGATCTCCGCTTCCCCTTCTCTTCCTGCGATCTTTTTCTGCCTGAGATATCGAATCACTTCACCACTGGAACGATCGCGATAAGAGAGGAATCGTGTTACTCTCTCCATTACTTTTTCCATTGATTCATCCATAGGATTATCCTGCTTTGCGAAAATGGAGATTCCAGAGATTCATTGCCTGGCGACGATAACCTGATTCATAGTCACTCTCCCGCGCCAGCAGTACCAGCCCGGACCTGAGCGCGAGAGCGACTATATAGTCTACTTCGTAACACTTTTCAAGGTGAAGTTCTTGATAACTCTGTCTGGATTCTAAATTCTCAAAGGTCAACCTGGTCTCTATCTCCCTGGTTGTCTGGTCGTATCGATTTTGCCAGATGATGCGCCATCCCGGGAGCTCCCTGAAAAGAGTACGATTGGCGTAGTTGTGCAAGATGTTATACTCACTCACAAGATCCAGAGAGTAGATGCCGTCTTTTTTGAGAATTCGCGCCACTGTATCCAGATGAGATTGCAGATCTGTTTCGGAGATCAAATAGTTCAAGCTGTCATGAGAGACGATCACCCAATCCGCACTTTTATCGGGGATTCCCATTCCATATCTCATGTCTCCCGGGGAGAGTGTAATCCCTTTTTCTCTGGCCAACCCCTTTTGAATCATATCCCGGGATATGTCAAAACCCCGCAACTGCACGATCCGGGCTGGATGTCTGGAAGGGTTAGCCCATTGAGGCTCTTTCCGGCATAAAAATAAAACCTCTTCCAACAGTCGACCGGTTCCACAGGCCAGATCATATATTACAGGAGGATCACTACCACGGAATCGACGATAGGTTCTAACCAGGTATGAAGCCCACTCATCGTAGGGGACGTGAACCATCAATTCATCATAAAGCTCCGCAAAAAGAGTATAGGGTTGTAGCAACTCCCCCATTCACCAGACCACTACTCTGCCATCCAGAGCGCCGCTTCATGGGCATGGTACGTTAAAATCATATCAGCCCCTGCCCTTTTGAATGCGGTCAAACTCTCCATTACCGCTTTGCGGTAGTCCAACCATCCGTTGGCCGAGGCAGCGCGCAGCATGGCGTACTCTCCGGATACATTGTACGCTGCCACTGGCACCGGAGACTCCTCTGCCAGTCGTCTGATCACATCCAGATAGGGCAATCCGGGCTTTACCATGACCATGTCCGCTCCCTCTTCTACGTCCAGCCAGAGCTCACGGAGCGCCTCTTCGCCATTAGCGGGATCCATTTGATAACTCTTTTTATCTCCGCTCCGTGGCGCGCTATCCAGAGCATCACGAAATGGGCCATAAAAAGCTGAAGCGTATTTTGCAGTATAGGAAAGAATGCTCACATTACTGTACCCATTCTCATCCAGAGCGGTTCGAATAGCGCCCACACGTCCATCCATCATATCGGAAGGAGCAACAATATCGGCTCCGGCTCTAGCCTGTGTAACTGCCATTTTTGCCAGTATTGGTAGCGTCTCATCGTTCAGTATATTACCATGCTCATCCACAAGTCCGTCGTGGCCATCGCTGCTGTACGGATCCATGGCAACGTCAGTGATGACGACTAAATCGGGAAGTTCCTCTTTGATTCGCTGAATGGCCCGGGGGTAGAGTCCTTTTTCATTGGCAGATTCGGAGGCAAAACGGTCTTTCTTCTCATCCGAAAGAGCGGGAAAGAGTGCCACTGCGGGAATACCCAGCTCATATAAAGCTTTGCACTCATCCACCAGAAGATCCAGGGAAAAACGAAAGATTCCCGGCATAGAGCGAATCTCCTCTTTGCTGCTGGCTCCCTCGATTAAAAACAGGGGAGCAATGAGATTGTCCGCAGTTAGTCGGTTCTCCCGAACCATTCGGCGAATCGAGTCACTTTTACGATTTCGTCTGGGTCGTATGATCATAACTACCAGGGGAAAAAGGAAGTGAAAGAAACTCAAGGCTTTTCTCATGTAACGACTTCTATCCGGGCGACCCTCCGAGCCCACAATGTCTCCTGCATCCATTCCTGGACCTTGAGCCCTGACAAATAAATTATGTTAAAATCTGAAACTAACATCAAAAATAGAGCTAATTTTGATGTTAGTCATAGCCTCCTTTGAAATTGATCTGTATTATATACCCGAGATGACAGGGAGGATTGCAATGAATAAAGCAATGCATTATTTAGAAGAACATCGGAGTTATTTCTTCGATATTGTTCGCATCTATCTGGGTCTCTATCTGGTTATGAAGGGACTGGAATTCACTGGCAGAATGGACAATCTACTGGCCATGATCGGTCTACAGGATGCACCGTTCATAATGGGACTCATTGCCCACTATGTTCTGCTGGCAAATATCATTGGTGGAGTTTTCCTGGTTGTCGGACTGATTACACGGGGGGCTGCCCTTGTAAATATCCCCAACCTTCTGGGAGCGCTCTACATCCTGAGCAGCCAGCAAGATTTTTTTGCAAAAGGTTCGGATCTACCTGTGACACTCCTGGTAGCCATTCTGATCTTTGTATTTACCCTGGCCGGTGCGGGCCCTGTATCACTGGACCACGCCATTCAGGAATATATGCGAAAGCATAATATGGGGGTGGATACTCTCTGGGAGAAAATCTTTCATCACAAATCATAGAGCAAGAAAGGTGCTAAAACAAGGGTGGAACAACAGCGCTGACTCCACCCTTGCTTCCCGGGCATGCCCCTGATGGGTTGATCAGTTTTGCAATTGCAAAGCGAGCTGCTCGGAAAAACTTTTTGTGTTTAACGCCGAACAGACTTTGTAATTCACTGCGGTGGGGCAGCTGGCCGTTCCGCCAACTTTACATCCTGCGTTTTCGCATGCCTTTCTCTTACTATAATCATCACTGCCGGAATAGCGACAGTAATCTCTACAATTATCTGAAGATCCTGAAGTGCATATATAGCACCCATCAGCAAAAAGTGGAGATGAGAGCGCTATAGCCCCGACCGCCAATAATATATAAATCAATTTTTTCATTCCTGAGATCCTCCCGGAACAATTTTAGCAGCAGGATATTTTATAAGAATAAAATGTCAATCATGTGCTAGAAATTAGCGTGACAGAATTCCATTCTTTTCTATTCCTTGGGATAGGATAGAAACCCTATCCCTGAGTTCAGTGAGCGCAACATTTAAATTACTCCTTCAGACATACATTCGAAAAGACGTTACTGACCCGGGAGGAGATGTGAAATATAAAGTCTATACAATTTTGATTATTTTAACATTCATTCTAATGCCCATATCTTACTCTTATGCAGACATTATCTATTTCCGTGACGGCAAGATGAGTGTCGGAAAAGTAGCCTCCCAGGGGTTTCAGAGCATTGTATTCGAGAGCAATGGAGAGAGCAGAACAATCCTCAAGAGGGAGATACGCAGAATTGAATATGGTGATCCAGTTGCCCAGACGCAAAAGCTGAAACAGAGGGAAATACTGGAGCTACGTCTTAAAAAACAACGAGCAGAAGCCATTCGCCTTGCAGAAGAACAAAGGTTAAGAGAAGAAACAATGCTTCGATTGGAGCAAGAGCGCAAGGCAGCAGAGGAAAAAGCCCGGAGCATCGCTGACGCAAATGCTAGAGACGAGTATTTAAAACAGATTGCAAAGTTAAACGAAGAAATTCGCCTGTCCAACCAGGAGACTGCAAGGATCCGGATGGAAATTGCCGAAATTGAAAAAGAGAATCAGAAAATCATAGAAAAAACCGAGATCATAGATCGATCGCTCACCTATCGCGCCGGTAAATTCTACCACAACTCCGCTGCTCTGCGCACTGCCTCAAAGCTTGGATGGACCAGCGGCGCTATTCGCTTTTTGAATGATGGCCCGGTAAATTACTATGTACCCGACGCGGGCTCTGCCGGACTGGACCCGGGCCACTATCACGAAGTAGAGTACACCACCCACTACCAGCATCAAGCAAAGGCAGTCCGTCATAGATTTGTTTATGCAGATACGCGTTCAACACCGTACCGGACAGTGGAACAATCCATCTCGACCACAGATAACGCAAGTGCAAGTGTTCATTACACATCTCTTTCTCAACGAATTGTCTCATTGGAGAGACCTCGGCTCACTGAATTTGAGTATGGATACTTTCATGACTTTTTCCCTTTTTCAAAAAAGGGCGCTGAACTGGAGAATTTTCGCATTATTATTGGAGGCTCTCTCTTCGCAGATTATGTAAGAAGCGCCAGATCTCTGAGCCAGACCACACGCAGGATTATCGCTGGAACGGACCCGGGCAGCTCTGCACCCGATTTTGCCATTGTCCCTGTATCATATTCTCAGGTGGAAATGAAATATGCAGAAGGAGTGGTGAATGGAAATCTGGGCATCGGGTATAGCTACAACTTTGCCAATATTCATGCTATAGATCTCTCTGCGTCTGCAACTTATGGCTATGGAGGTGGCAATTACAATCGTAAAGAAAAGTATTACACTAATACTTATATTGGTTCCACAGCATTCCCCCTCATAAAAGACAAAAAAGATTACGGAGCAGTCAATCTCCAATCCACGGGATTTCGAGTCGTTACGGGATACTCCATCAATCTCTGGAATGTGCGCCTTCGACTCTTTGCCATGATGCGAGAATTTCGGACCAGAGTCACAAAAGCAAACATCAAATCCAACGAAAACAACGCGACCGTTTCCGACATGGTTTATCGCTGGTCTCGGAATAGCCAGAGTATATCCACTGCTGATTTGACCCTGCTGGTACTGCAATCGCAGAAGGATATGGGACCTTTGCCCAAATCCGATGATGTATTGCGTGGGGCAGGTATTGAGCTGACTGTGCTATTTTAAAAAAACTGCTTACATTTTCTTCAGCGCAGAAAGGCATGGTATCTATGCTTCCTTCTATCAATCCAGATGATTTTCCCGTGAAAAAGGAATTCATATTTCTTGCATCCTGCGGAGTGGCACCAGCTTACCTTCCAGGAATGAAGGAGGCCTGGCACTTCCAGGACGACCATGTTAAAAAGGGAAGCGAACTCTTCGGGGATTGGCATAATGCGCTATCCTCGTTACATGAAAGCGCAGCTCAGCTTCTCGGCACGGAGTCGGAAAACATATCCTTCATGGGAAACACCTCAGAAGGATTGAATCTCATTCAAACAGGCTACCGATTTTCCCCTGGTGACGAGATCATCAGCTATGTCCATGAATATCCTGCCAACCATTATCCCTGGGTCATTGCCTCTCAAAGGGGGGTGACATTGAAATTGCTGTCCAATCAGGATCCCTTTTCCCTGATTTCCCAACAGAGTCAGAATCCGGAATCGGGCCCGCATCCTGTGGGTTTCGATATAAAAGAGCTGGAAAGCGCAATAACAAACCGCACTCGAATAGTGGCTCTCAGCCATGTTCAGTTTACTTCGGGATTCGCAGCGGATCTACAGAGGATCGCTGAGCTCTGTCATTCCAATGGAATTGACTTGATCGTAGATGCTGCACAGAGTCTGGGAGCTTTGCCTCTGGACGTTGAGCAATTGGGAATCGCTGCGGTAGCAGCTTCAGGTTGGAAGTGGCTGATGGGACCAATTGGTTGCGGACTGCTCTACACATCTAAAAGTCTCAGGTCCAGGCTGGAGATTACAATGGGAGGAGCGTCTTTAATGCACCAGGGAATGGATTACACGAATCATACCTGGAACCCTTATAAAGATGGCCGTATGTTCGAATACAGCACACGACCCATCGCTCTGGCTGTTCAACTGGACAAAAACATACGTGATCTTTTTCTGACTTCTTCTGCGGCTGAAATTAGAAAACATCTTCTTTCATTGCAGGATCTGTTTTTAAGCCAGCTGGAGCTCAACTATTATAGCCCATTGCTATTTCCCGATCTGCACAGATCCGGAATACTTGCCTTGCGACCTGAGGGAGATGCAACGAGAATCGTCGAAGATGCAAAGCAAGCGGGCCTGGTAATAACCGCCAGATCCTCTTACGTTCGGGTGGCTCCTCATATTTTCAATGATGAGGCAGAGATCAAAAAAGCGGCCTCGATCCTCAACGAGATTGCCCATAAGCATAGGGGCCATTGAGCATTCCTGCAAATCCGCAAGAGTGCTCAATACCGAAAACCCATTTTTAGAAGGGCTCTGCGTTTCGAATAGCCTCTTCAATCTCCTTGAGCTGAGTCGAAATGCGTGCGTCAATGGCACCTACATCAGTTTCGATAATGCAACCACCGCGATCCACGCGAGAATCTTCGTAAATATTAACTTTTCTTAACGATTCCATCATACGAATGAGTTCATCTTTATGAGCCGTGGTCAGATCCAGGTCAGCAAAATTTACACGTATATTCACGCGATCCCGGTCCTTTATACGCTTGAGCGCTTCCCGGATGTTGTTCAGAACAACCTCTTTGCGTTCCACTACCTCGTCTTTGATCACCTTCCGGGCGATCATGAGAATCATATCCACCATCTGCTTTTCCGACGCAGCAATGATATCTTCGCGAACATCAATGGCCTGACCGATGATGGTGCCAAGACGATCGATGAGTCGACGAACTTCTGCCTGGCCCTTCTTGAACCCCACTTCCCGACCGGCATCGTAGCCCTTCTGGTAGGCCTCGTGCTCGATTTCAGCTACACGCATTTCGGCCTCTTTGATCATGCGCTCCACTTCCAGCTTGGCCCTTTCCACAATCTGTTCAGCATTGAGCCGTGCAGCCTCTTCCTCACGCTTGGCCTTTTCCCGGGATTCCTGCACAATGTTGAAAGCTACGGATTTGCCATCCTCTTCGATATACCGGGACTTCTCGTGCGCTTCTTCTAGCTTACGACTGATCTCTTCCTCGGTCTCTTTTCGATAGGCTTCCAGTTCCTCTTCAATTTCTTCAATGGTGGGTCCGTGGTATTGCTCTATCACGTTACCTTCAGCATCCACTTCAAACTCTTCGCTGTCCTCAATCCCCTGAAACTTTCGGTATTTTTCAGGGATGTCCAGTTCCACAGCATCCTGGATGCGGGAGATTTTATCGGGTTTGAATACGAGTTTGTTGGTCGCCATAGTTTAACGGGCCCCTTTCCAAGTTTCCAGAATTCTTGATCAAACGGTTTTTAGAGCAAGTTTTCACATTTGCTCCCGGCTTCGGTAGAATCCGGATATATTTATTATCGGTAGTCCGGTGAGTACAAGTAAAAAATGAGAAAGGAGAAACAAATTATACAAAAAAGCAAGAGTCAGACATCTTTTTCCAATGCTTCTGTTGCATTGAGGATCAGATGTCCTGGGAATCGGATGGAAAAAACGGCTCCCCCTTCAGGGCTGTTTTCACCGACCAGAGTGCCACCCATATTTTCAATAATCACCCGGGACATGTAGAGCCCCAGTCCGGTTCCACGCCCCTCCTCCCGGGTGGTAAAGTAGGGGTCAAAGATTTTCTCTTTGATTTCGGAGGATATGCCACTGCCATTGTCACGAACATTCACAAGCAGGTATTCAGGTCTACAGTCAAAATCGATACGAATCATCCCGCCGGTACTGGAAACCAATCCGCTTTCTGCCCACTTTTCCATAATGGCATACTGTGCATTGCTGACCAGATTGATGATTACCTGCTTGAACTCATTACGGAAACCAAGGACATATTTATCACCACAGGGTTCGGCCTTAATGACAAACTCAATCCCATGGTTGTGAAGCTGACTGGCAAATATGGCAAAGGTCTCTTCCAGGGTTTTGAAGATGGGAAAGGGCTCCCGGGATCTCGCGGGTTTGAAAAAGTTACGAAAATCGTCAATGGTACGGGACATATAGTCTATCTGAATCATCGCCTTTTCCACAATATCCTTAACGTATGCTCTCGTTAGTTCGCCGTACGCTTGAGCATCTTCCAGATCCTGAATCATGAGCCCCAGCGTATTGATGGGCTGCCGCCACTGGTGCGCTATGGCGCCTATCATCTCCCCCATGGCGGCAAGCCTGGATTGATGGATCAACATTTGTTCTCCCCGTCGGCGCTCATTCAACTCTTCCTGAACACGGTTTTCAAGATTCCTGTTCAAATCTTCTAATTGCCGGGTCTTCTCTTCCAGCGCCAGCCAGGCTTTTTTCTGATCCGTTATATTCCTTATGATTGCTATGTTTTCCTCATCGCCACTGGCAACCACGCGGGCTTCAAACTCCACCAGTTGATCCTCCGAAGGTTGCGTAAACTCAATCACCTTCATTGTAAGACCTGCGCGCACCTCTTCTGCCGCGATCATAAGCGAGGCTGAAACCGCTTCATCAAAGACCTCCTGTAAATGCTGGCCATTGACGGGAAATGCAAATCTCGCGGATATTACCGTTCCAGGAGAGTGGTAATCCAGAACAAGCCCTTTGCGGTTGAAACGAACCATAATATCCGGCAATGCTTCCAGAAGTGCTCTGAGTCTGTTCTCATTTTCTCGCAACTCCTCCTCATACCTGCGTCGAACAGTAATATCGCGACTGATTCCTTCCACGCCCATGGGGTTTCCGTCATCGTCAAAATAGAAGCTGGCATTAGTGGCGACCCAGACAT
>JBNLFC010000106.1:0-9841 GCA_050305335.1 Leptospirales bacterium | reverse complement strand
TCTGGTGCTATTGATGGTTCCGGGATTGGCTCTTTTCTATGGCGGTATGGTTCGCCACAAAAATATGATCAACACCATTATCCTCAGTCTGGTGTGCATGGCCATCATCGGTGTGGAATGGGTTCTGGTGGGCTATAATATGGCCTTCGGAGAATCCTTCCATGGAATTGTGGGGTGGAGTAAGGGCGGATTTGCCCTGGGCAATATTCCCTGGAATGAGGTGACCAACGGTGTACCCACTCTAGTTTTTGTAATGTTTCAGGGTAAATTTGCAATCATCACTCCTGCTCTGATCACAGGTGCAGTAGTGGAGCGAGTTCGCTTCTCTTCTTTTCTGGTTTTTGCTCTGCTCTGGGCTCTTTTGATCTATAATCCCCTGGCTCATATGGTCTGGGCAGCCGATGGCTGGCTTTTGAAGGCCGGCGTTCTGGATTTCGCGGGCGGCACGGTGGTGCATATCTCCGCCGGAGTTTCGGCACTGATTCTTGCGCTCTTCTTTCTGGGAAAGCGTATCGGGTATCCAGAAGATGCAATTCGTCCATCTTCTCTTTTTCAGACTCTTCTCGGTGCGGGCCTCCTCTGGGTGGGCTGGTTCGGTTTTAATGCAGGGAGCGCTATTGCCACCACAGGAGACATGGTATTGCGAGCAGGGCTTGCCTTCACTACAACTCAGATTGCGGCAGCTACTGCAGCTCTGGTCTGGATGACCATTGAATGGTTTCGCAACGGCAAACCCACAGGTCTGGGACTTGCTTCAGGTATGGTGGCAGGATTGGTTGCAATCACTCCGGCAGCAGGCCATGTATTACCTTTTCACGCTATGATCATCGGTGCACTGGCCGGTTCCATCTGTCTGTTCGGAGTCCTTTTGAAAGAGGCAGTGGGATACGATGATACACTGGATGTTTTCGGCGTACATGGTGTAGGCGGTATTGTAGGAGCCCTGGCCACCGGTCTTTTTGTAAGCATTGGTTCCGATCACATGGGTATTTTTGTGGGGGGCGATCTTACACAGTTCTTCCGTCAACTTCTGGGAGTGGGTTTCGGCATTGTTTTTGCCGGTGTCGGTACAGCAATTCTTGGTTTCCTGGTGCATAAGGCCATGGGAATGCGGGTAACGTCTATCGAAGAGACCGTGGGTCTGGATCTCTCCCAGCATGGTGAGAAGGGCCTTCAGTTAAGATAACCGAAATTTAAAACAGGAAACAATATGAAACTGATTATTGCTCTTATACAGCCCCATCGACTGGAGGCAGTGAAACGGGAATTGAATAAAAGGGAAATCTATCGACTGACTGTGATCGATGCCAGTGGATACGGAAGACAGAAGGGTCAGATCCAGTATTTCCGCGGAATGGAGCTGGACTCCACACTGATTAATAAAATTGAAATTCAGGTGGCTGTGAACAATGATTTCGTAAAACCCACTATCGAGGGAATCATTGCCGGTGCCAGGGTGGAAGGCAAAGGTCAGGTAGGTGATGGGAAAATCTTTGTGCTTCCCATGGACGATTGCATACGCATTAGCGACGGCCAGGACGGAGGAGAGGCTATATAACAAGAACTTTCTCGATCCATAGCTCTGGCGAGGGTCGGCTTTGAGAGCCGATCCTCTTTTTCGAAATGGTCTAAAGCGGCCTCGTAATTTTTCCTTTTCGCACCCGAAGCCTGCACATCATCTGGCTCCATGTCTGGACATGGTAATTCCACAAAAGCGATCCTCTATGCATTTTTGGCCAATCTGGGTATTGCCATCATAAAATCCGC
The DNA here is from genome assembly GCA_050305335.1 of Leptospirales bacterium. GTDB lineage: Bacteria > Spirochaetota > Leptospiria > Leptospirales > Leptonemataceae > JBNLFC01. The sequence continues at coordinate 8,074 of JBNLFC010000106.1, read as the reverse complement.
AGCCGCCATCTACACCGGATCTGGCAGTATGATGGCCGAGGCCATCCACTCCTTTGCCGATACAGGCAACCAGATGCTCCTGTTTCTTGGCGTGAAGCAGACAAAGAAAGCGGCAGATAAAAAACATCCTCTGGGATACGGGAAAGCCATCTACTTCTGGAGCTTCATTGTAGCGATTTTACTCTTCAGCCTGGGTGGCCTCTTCTCCATATATGAGGGCATTCACAAGCTTCATCCCGCCGAGGATACTGACATTCACTCCATGCCACTGGCTCTCATTGTGCTGGGACTTTCCGTTGTTCTGGAAGGGGGGAGCCTTCTGGGTGCCATTCGCGAGATCAAAAAGCGAAAAGGCAAAGTCTCTTTTGTGAAATGGCTTTTCAATACCAGCGATGCGGATCTGGTGGTGGTATTTGGCGAGGATGTGGCGGCTATTGTTGGACTTTCTCTGGCGTTTCTCTTTATACTTATAGCCTATCTGACAGGGAATCTCATCTTCGATGCCATAGGATCCATTGTAATCGGCGGCATTCTTCTCCTTGTGTCACTCTTTGTTGCCGCCCGTATTCAAGCAATGTTGATCGGCGTTGCTGCTGACGATTCCATAGAGGAATCGTTCCATTCCATTTTTCATGAAGACCAAAGGATCCTTCAGGTTTTTCGATTGCTCACTCTGCAGCTTGGACCGGATATTATGATTGCGGCAAAAGTAGAGATAGATCCTGCCCTTTCGGTAAAAGAGGCGGCAGAGGCCGTAAATGAAATGGAGCGAAAGATTAAGTCTGTTCACGCCAATGTTCGCTGGATTTTTGTGGAACCGGACATTTCGGATTAAGAGAAATCTACAGAAGTTAAATGCATTCCAGGTAAGTGCAACAGAAATTCAAAATTGCATTCTGAAAGAAAGCCCGGTATATGTGCCGGGTTTCCCTGCCCCACTTCCCGGCTCTGGTAGAGAGACTATGTTCCATTTCAGATCGGGTGAGCTAAAAAGGGATGTCTTTTTATCCGCCGCCATTTTTCCGGCTTCCAGCTCTTCATGCTTCATACCTGTATAAAACGCATGAGCCAGCTGTCCGAGATAAATCAGACTGAGGATTCCCAGCGAATTGTTGTATGCGGTCACCTTACTCTGATATTCATTGTATGGACCTGCCTGAGCAAACATGCTGCCGATGAATGCAACGCCAACATTGGTTCCGGAAGCAATTTGTAAATAAGTCACCAGAGATATAGTGTTCGCGGAACTGGAGTAGTTGCTTTCCGCCTTTAAGGCAGTGCTTCGCGTAGAAGCGACATATGCCAGTGATACCACGGTGAGCCCGAGATATGTGGCTGCATAGTAGGAGTGATCGGTGGCGTAGTGTCCCCATCCCGGTATCAGGCTGGAACGGCCTGCGATAGTCCATCGATTCAATCCCCATGGTTTCGATACCTCTTCAATCTTCTCGGATTTTTTTTCGACCACAGGTTTTTTGACAACAGCTGGCTTTTTTTGCACTGGTTCTTCATGATCAAAGTAGTCAACCTGATCGACATTGCTTTTCAATACAGTAATTTTTTTACCGCGCATCTCAAACAGGATTTCGGATTTGTTTTGATCAATGATTTTTCCGACCAGCTTGCGGCCTGATTTTAGATAGATTGTATGAGCTGTTAACGGTTCCAGAAAAATAAAAATTGCGCAAAATATTACCGGTATCTTTGCTCTTTCAAAGTGCAACATATTTGCAAAAATAAAAAAAGTGAATGATTCCTCAACAAATTTTCTGTAATCTGTTCGTGTAATATCTTACTTGCCGGGATTGGGGAAGTTAGCCAGGTTATCTATTTTTCGAACGAGGTGAAAAACGCTGCACCATACGGGTGATTTGTGAGATTTGTGTCTATGGATGCCTATCAAAGTCAAATAAGGGAGTTGTACCAGAAATACCATAGGGGTCTGTACGGCTACATTTACAGCTCAAATCGCAATGATGATCTGGCCAGAGACATCTTACAGGACACATTCATCAATTTCATAAAAATTTTTAAAGGAAAAACACTGCCGTCGGAGCCTCAGTGCAGAGCATACCTGTACCGCACAGCACGCAACAGGATGATCAACTTTTCGCGCAGTTATGACCAGCGAAATGTGGTTCGGGATGACCGTACTGAAGTTTTGAGCGATCGACCAGGACCTGAACAACAAGTGATTCAGGAAAGCGAAGCGGCGATAAAGCTAAAAGTTTTCCAAACCGCTCTCGAGCAAATGAAGGAAAGCGAACGAACCATTCTGATTCTCCGCTATGAGGATGAACTCACGGTGCAGGAGATTGCCGATATCATGGAACTCTCATTTTCCAGAACGTACCGGCTGCTGAAGAAAGCCGAGCAAAACATAGTCGCTTCTGCAGGGAAAAATTTGAAGAGCACGTTTACCTGATCTCAGGGTTTTTTCGGGAAAAAAAATTGAAAAAAGGTGTGAATGAATTGTATTAGATTCGAGAAGGCAATTCGAGAAGGCCGGTAGATGGACAAAATGAAGAATCTGCATGATGAGTCTCTGCCAGATGAACAAATTCTCCTGTTCCACGAGAACAGAGGAATGTCCATTCATGCAGTGCTGCCCGATTTTGACTCCATCTGGGAGGCCAGCATGAAACAAGTAAAAATGGAAGGTGTGGCTATGGAAAATCAGGAAAACAATGGGGGGACCGGCAAATTTCTCTCGGTTGCTGCCGTATTTGTGGCACTGCTCGGTCTTGGTGCCGGTGGTCTATACTACATGGGGATGGACAAAGAAGCACCTGTGGCCGAAAACCTGAAGGCGGTTGTTGTTTATGTAAATGGACAGGCCCGGGCCCTCAAAGAAGGACATGAAGATATTCTGCATGCGGGAGATATTCTGCAAGGTGGTGACAGGGTCATTACCGAAACGAATGGATCGGTGGACATTACCCTGACCGATCGTTCCATCGTGCGTATCAGACCCAATACTGCTATTACAATTGCAGAAGTGGCACGTACTAGCGATAACGGTGAACGGGTGAAGCTTTCCGTTGAAAGTGGATCGGCCTTGAGTCACATCAAAAAACTGGGTGAAAAGGATAGCTACCAGGTTGCCTCTCCTACCTCTGTTGCATCAGTGCGGGGCACTACTTTTGAGCTTCAATCTTCGAAAAAGAGTTCCACGGTCACAGTGGGCGAGGGGTTGGTCCATGTTCAAGAAATCCATGGAGATGAGCAAACCTTCGTTCTTGAACAGGAGAAGATGGTAACTATCACGGACAACAGAGATGAGATTCAAGACGCACCCGATGCTGAACGCCATCAGGCCGCCGAAGTTACTGAAATGATGAGGCATGCCAGCTCTCTAGGACAGGATGCCCATGAACTTACCAGAAAGCTAGCCAACGTGAAATCCGAAGAAGATCTACAGAAGGTTTTTAATAAAGACCTTGAGTTGATTGAACTCAAAGATGGACGTGAGTTAAGGGGAGTGATTGTCAGCATGGAGAATGGGAAGCTGCTGGTTCAGACTGTCAAAGGAAGTCACTTCATTGACGAGAAGAATGTTGTGCGAGTGAAATATCTGAAATAGACTCGCCAGGGTTTTTTTGGACCATTGAATCCCCTTCCATGATACGGGAGAGAACGTGAGTGACCATTCCGTTCTCTCCCTCTTGCAGGGCATATAGCGGCCAGAGGGCTTTGTTACAAAAGAAAGTGCCGGATCTCTGGCTTTGTTCTGCTAAAAATGGGTTTGCTCCTCTCTGCCTTCTGAAAAAAGTGATCTTCCATGAGATTGCCTCCTCTCTCCAACCGAGCTTTCGTTTACACCTCGCTGGTAGCCATGGTAGCAGCCGTGGTCACTCGAAGCTGGGTAGCCGAAGATGGTTATATCACCTTTCGGGTGGTGGAGAATCTCTATCTGGGCAGAGGGCTCGTTTTCAACGCGGGCGAAAGGGTGGAAGCTTTTACCCATCCTCTCTGGATGATGCTCCTGCTAATAGTCCGGGGATCCGGAGCTGCTCTGCACATTGGTTCCATTGTGGCAGGCTGGGTTTTTGTATTTGCAGCATGGGTTCATCTGGCCTTTCGCAAAGATAAGCATGGGAAATGGGTCTATCCCCTCTGGGCACTTGCTCTGGCCATGCTCAGCGGATTTCGGGATTTCTCAACAGCCGGTATGGAATTTTCTCTGGTTTTTCTGCTTCTGGTGTTATTTTTAACCGCATTGGAGGATCGGAGACTATCAGATTCTCCTTTTTACCATTCGCTTTTACTCACATTGCTTTATCTGACCCGCCCGGAGCTGGCCTTACTGGTTATTTATTATTCATTTCATTTTCTCTATGAACTCTGGATGCTCCGGTATAAACCGGATTTTGTAACTCATCCGGCCTCCTTTTTTTCGCAGGAGGCAGAGGTTGCGTCTCGATCCGATTCCCTTACCGTCAAAGAGGTTTTTTTCAAATCGTTTCAATGGGCTCTCCCCATTCTTCTTTTTGCCGGAGGATACCACCTATTCAGGTTTCTATACTACGGTGAACTTTTTCCAAATACCTACTACGCGAAATCGGGAACAGGAAGCGACTATCGTACAGGATTTTATTATCTCGCATATACAATTTTATGGTCCTATCCCCTGGTACTGGCTGCTCTGGCAACGGCAAGCTTGATCCTGATGGTCAGACGCAAAGGAGAGAGATTGGCGCTCTACGGAGGATGGCGTGATGGAGCGATTGTAATTCTTCTGGTAGCGTATGTTGTGCGACTGGGTGGCGACTTCATGGCTTTTCGTTTCCTTTTGCCCGAACTTACTATGGCTGGAATTTTGATGCATCGTTTTTTCAGGCAACGGGGTGACCTTATACCAGATCGGTGGAAGCCCTCTATTTCGCTCCTTTTGCTTCTGGCCGTTGCGCTGACAGCCTTCATTCCTCTGCCTTATTCACGAGGTTATGTGGCAAATGAAAGAGTGGTGTTTACTGGAAACCAGGATTGGTGGACGGTTCTGACGGGATCCGACCATCCCTGGGCGTTGCGGGGCAAAGCTTATCGGCAACTACAGCAATGCCTTGGCTATGAGAAGTTCTCCATTACCAACAGTCAATATCAGGCAAAGTGTCTGCGGGGAGTTGGGTTGGGCTACTTCGGTTACAACGCGGGCCCGGGGGTGAGTATTATGGATGAACAGGGCCTTCCCGACCGCGAGGTGGCCCGGGCTCCTGTTTTTATGCGTTTTCGTCCAGGCCATGAACATTACATCACGTTTTCCGAGGCATTGCAGAAGGGGGTTCTCTTTTGTTCCACAGGGGATGCTGCATACGACCGGATTATGGAGACCCCTGCGGGGATTCTCATTTCGCTGGATGAAGAGCTTCTCTCTACGATACCCGATATCTCATCGAGGTTGAACGGGCTATGGAAACTGAAAAAAGAGGGCAGTCCGGTTATTGCTCGATTGGAAAAAAGGTACCATACCAGTCTGGAAATTATTTTGAGTCGACCCTGGGTAAAACATAAAAATCCCCTTATGAAAGATCAGGAGACCTGCTGGAATCAATTTCCGGGGGGCAGGGATGACTTCTTCTATTGACAAAATGCCCCCTCTTTCGACCATTAGCATTCTGAAGGTCGCGCCCATAGCTCAGCTGGATAGAGTGTTTGACTACGAATCAAAAGGTCGGAGGTTCGAATCCTCCTGGGCGCACAAACGTTCCTCACCCTCCGCTGGAGGGTGGAAAAAGGGAAAGTTCACAGAAACTTGCGAGGGAATCCTCTTCCCGTAGTATTCGATCCGATGTTGCAATTCTGCAAGTTTTGAATAGCTCCTTTCCCGATGGATAAAGTCTCGCCAGTCGATCCATCAACTCCTTTACGCTAAAATCATCGGGAATTTCCATCTCCTGGCGTTCTGGCAGATAGTCCCTGGTAGCCGCATATGCCGTTATGGTGACTCTCATGAAGAGCATTCTATAAGCAGTGTGCGATTTACGGTCAAGCCACTCATGGTCCGTTTTTAAAAAAGCAGCGGTGCTGGATGCCCAATTCCCGGCCTTTTCAAAGGTTCGGAAGGCCACTTTGTTATACCGTGTTAAGAAAATAGGCTTTTCGGACTAAAAGCCATTCTCGGGAAGGGTCTCTGCGAAAAATCTTTTTCTGGCGGTAAAAACTTTGCTTTACATTAGCCGAATCAAAGAGAAATGTCATTGCTAGCGCGTCAACCGATCTAGCCGGTTTTTTTTCAAGAACTTGCGAATGCCGGTGTCTGGTGCGAAGTGCGATTTCTGGAAGAGTGTACCGGCCGAATACCAGGCAAGGTTTATGTCATATAATCTGGATGTTTACAATACAACCACCGGCGCTAAGTTAAAAAGTTGCTGGGTGGATCACGGGTGCGAGTCTTTCGTTCCTATCATTGATTTACAGCACATCTACATCATGTACGCTCTCTTTGAGCTGGTGCGACTGGGTGAATCCAGCGGAGATCGAGCATCCAAAATGGCGGATTTTGATGCCATATTCTCAGCAATACTCGATTACACTTCGGAACACTTCTATCTGGAAGGCGAACTCTTTCGTGTGTTTAGCGTTCCAGATCAGGAGAATCACCTGGCAGAGCATAGAAGTTTCATTTCTCACTTTCTTCAGACAGGTAGAACTCGTTTCAGTGGGGGGCAATCATCGCTCCGGGAGCTAGCTGAAGAGCTGAAAGAGTGGCTATCCAGGCACATTGTTCAGGAGGATCGCAAATACATTGATTTCCTTTCGGAGCGAATCGATGAGGTAAAAAAGTGGAGCGAGCGCATTGTCAGGGAAAACCAGGTCTATGTGAGCCAGTTTCAATTAAGGCTATACACAGAAATCACAGGCTCCCGAGCCATCGAGGGGATGGTGGAAGAAAACCTGGCGCACACAATCTATCATATGTGGAAAACTTACGATTTGAGTATCCACGTTCCTCTGATCGATATCCAGCACATCTGGTTCATCTATTTGATGCTCCGGGCCGATCGTGCAGTCCGCATTCCCAATCGAGTCAAGCGCCACGGAGAACTATTCAAACTTATTCACAGAGCTACCCAGTATGCCACGGTCCATTTTCACACGGAAGAGCGCTTTATGGAGCGTTTCATTTACCCGGGCCGATCCACCCACAAATTCACCCATGAAGCCTTTGCCAAATCAGTGCAAAAGTGGGAACATATGAAAACCGCGGACGAGCTGGGGCTTCTGATCCAGTTGGCCCACAGCATGAAGGACTGGCTCATTTCCCATGTTGCAGTACAGGATAAGTCCCTTCTCTGGTATTTTCGAAAACTCCCTGGCAGTGAAATTCTCGAGTTCAGCAAAGATATGATCCATTCTGGCGAGGCCATGGTAGCCCGGGGTCAGATGAACCTCTACAACCAGGTTATGGAACAGGTGCGCCGCGAGAAAAATGGAAAATCAAACGGTCATGCGAACGGCAAAGTGAATGGTGCTGTGGCTCCGGTGTTCAATCGTGCGCCGGTATGACGAGTCATGGACACGCCCTGAGTTGCTTGTTGAACACTCCCCCGACCCAACGCACTGCCACTTCCTGTGTCATAGCGTTGGGGGCTACACGTCCTTGTTCCGCTGGTCGGGGGAGTGTTCAACAAATAGTTTAAAGGCCCTGTGGGTCTATCAGGGGTGCCATGCTCGTCTGCTTGAAAGGCCGCCCTGTCAGCCAAAAGGCCATTCGAATATTGCTGATTGTCATTAAGATTCTTTTATGAAGCAAAAGCTCGGAAAAGTTGCTATAGCACTATCCCCATGGATTTATGCGTTTATTAAAACATATTTTGCTATGGGCGATAGCTATGAAATGTATGCAGTACAGGCATCCTATGGTCTGGCAATTTCACTCTATTTCTTCGCAACGCTTTTTTTTCAGTCTCTGCCTTTTACGCTACTTTATTCTGCTTTTCAAATAAAACCATTATCCAGAATCCCTGTGAATATAAAAGTCTATTCATTGAGTGTGGTTTTCCTGGTCGGTGGAAGTGCTGCGGCACTTATCAGCAGAGATAATGCCTACTTTGTTCTTCCCGTATCTTTTTTT
>JBNLFC010000105.1:0-9891 GCA_050305335.1 Leptospirales bacterium | reverse complement strand
TTTTTGGTGTTATGAATGCGCAGATTAATATATTCGAAATCCAGAGTAATGTGAGCGCCTGATTACGGACAGTTCACTCACCCCTTCAAGGCTGCCACACTTCTCGATCCCAGGAAAAGCTGCAGTCGATTCACCACGTTGGCAGGACTTGCACCAGCGTCCATATCCAGAAAAAGCAGGTTCAAATCGGGGAAACCATCGCGCAATTTTTTCTCTACGCCTTTACCTGTAATGTGATTGGAAATGCATCCGAACGGTTGGAGGCAGATCACATCATCTACTCCCTGTTCCACAAGTCCAATGATATCGGCTGTCAAAAGCCAGCCTTCCCCATACTGGTTGGCAAGACTCACATACCCTTCACGCAGTTTCGCCAGATGGCGTGAATCCAGGGCAGGTCGGTAGCGGCGATACTTCTTCATAATGCGTTCAATGCCGTTCAACCGATACCGAATGTAGCCTTCGAAAAATCGCATGAGCAGGCGACTCTTGAGGGGAGTATTCTTGATGCGAGTTTCCCGGTTGTAATCGTCGTTCAAAAACTCCTGTGCAAAGAAGGTGTGGAGTGACGGTAGCACGGGTTCATAACCCTGCATTGAGAGCCAGTCAACCAGTGAATGGTTGGCAAATTTGTTATACTTAACATAGATCTCACCCACAATGCCCACGGGACGAAGTTTGCGTTCTTCTACGGGAATTCCATTAAAATCGTCCACTGCCTGCTTGAGCACTTTCATCAGGTAACGGATGTCACCATGCTCTACACCATATTCGAACCTCTGCAGGTACGCTTGATGGAGTTGCCAGGCATGACCTTTTTCCAGCTCCACGGCCTGTGTGGAGAGTAGCATCTGTTGCAATGCGTCCAGAAAGACGATTCCAATCCCCAGACGCTTTGCCAGGGCCTGGATATCAATGTCAAATCCAGGAGGGTTCATGGCTGCCGTAGCGAGGGCATAGACAGGAACATTGCCAAATCCATTCTCTTCCAGCGCTTTTCGTAAAAGCGGAACATAGCTGGATGCGCGGCATTGGCCGCCGGTCTGAGCCAGTAATATGGCCGACTCTTCAAGATTATATTGCCCGGATTTGAGTGCACGAATCACATCCCCTGCCACAAGAATGGTGGGGTAGCACATGTCATTATTCACCGAGCGTAGACCGTAGTCGATGCTGGATTTATCCGAAGCAGGCAGAGCAATCAGGTTGTAGCCCTGAGAGCGAAAGGCCGCCGGTAAAAGTGGTGAATAGTATTCTGAGAACATGGGTGCAAGAAGGTTCTTAATCTGCTGCTTCCCTTCGTTCGTCTCCTGGATTGCGCTGTTAGCGTTGATGCTGGAACTATCACTTTCAGCTTTTTCCTGTGATTGTGCAACGCTCTTCATATGGGCCTTTGCGCTTCGGCCGTAAACCGGCCGTATGGTGTGCACCGTTTTTTCTCGATTGTGTCGGTGCAGATGGTGGAGGGGAGCAGGAGCCTCGTGGTTGGCCCTGGACTCCTCCTTCTCGCGAATGGCCTCCAGAAGCGAAAGAATGCGAATCTTTACAGCGCCCAGGTTGGCAATGTCGTCGGTTTTGATGACTGTATGGATCTGGCCATTCTTTCGCAGTTGATCGCGCAACTCGTCGGAAGAGATGGCATCTGGTCCACAACCGAACGAAGTGATCTGAATGATTCTTGTTCTGGGGTGACGCATAACCCATCGAGCCGCGCCGTACAGTCGGTTGGATGTGGTCCACCAGCTGAGCACGTTTAATGTACCAATCTTCTGGTCGCTCTCCAGCATTCGCACATCTTCGGTGATGACATCGGATCCCTGGCGTGCAATCCATCCCGGAATACCGTTGTGGATCATGGGGTCCAGATGGTAAGGCCGGCCGGCCAACATTACCAGATCACGCCCGCTCTGGTGTGACTCTTCAATGATTTCCTTGAGCGTATCTTTCAAGCGTTCCTGAGTATTGCTCCACTCGGCCAGAGCCGCATCCACAGCTCTGCCTGTGGCCACCTTCCCAATCCCGAATTGCTTGAAATAGAGAGCCAGTTGTTCTTTCAGAAGATCCACATCCCGAAAACTGGCTTCCGGTGAGTCGATAGGAATTCCATATCGAGCCATGGGATCAATGGAGCTACGAATCAAGTCCGAATACCCGGTGATCACCGGACACTGGTAGGATTGCTGCGCATCATTGTACTCGTTTTTTCCGTGGATGATGATCGGATAAAAGATTCGATCCACCTTCGCCTCTGCCAGTTCCATAATGTGTCCATGCACCAGTCGTGCTGGCAAGCAGAGGTTGTCGGAGGTGAATGTGGAACTTCCCCGTAGAAACATGCGATGGTCCGAAGGAGGGGATAGAACCACGCGGAAATTCAATTCATTCAGGAGTGTGGCCCAGAAGGGATACTCGTCATAAGTCTGGAGTGAGCGCGGAATGCCGAAAGTGAGAACCGGATTCTCCAGTGCTTTAAGCTGTCGGTTGAAAAGAATCTCCAGCTTTTCATGTATGAAGTTTCGCCCTTTCCCATGGGGTGTTTCGGCTTTTGTGTTGGAATAGATTTTTTCGCAACGGTTGCCTGAATAGAGGTGGCGACCGCTTTCGAAATTCATTCTTGTCACCAGGCAGTAGTTCTCACACCCGCGGCATGTGATCTCTTTTTTCTCTTTGATTGAGACCTGTACGGTCTCATCGGGAAGAACAAATCGATGGATGGAGCGAGCCGTGGCCACCGACTCCTCGATTCTATGACGCTGGTAGCGATCCAGTGCACTCAGGGCAGCTCCCAGGGCTCCCATGAGCTCGGGACGTTCGGGCCGAATCAGTTCTTTTTTCAGAGTCTTTTCCAGCGCTCGCAGCACTGACTCATTCTGCATGGTTCCGCCCTGTACGAGGATTTTATCTCCCATACGATCGGTGTCGCTGATTTTTAAAACTTTGTGTAATACGTTGTTGACTACTGAGTAGGAGAGGCCTGAGGCAATCTCTTCTATTCCGGCACCATCCCTCAGGGCCTCTTTCACCCGGGAGTTCATAAATACTGTGCAACGTGACCCCAGATCAAACGCACTTTCACTGTGGCAGGCGATATCATCAAAGGCCTTCAGTTCGTATCCGAGAGAGCCCGCAAAGGTGGCTATGAAGGCACCGCAACCAGAGGAGCATGCTTCATTCACGCGTATATCGCTGATGATACCATCTTCCACGAAGATTGCTTTAATGTCCTGTCCACCGATATCAAGGATGAACGAAACATCTTTCTCCACCCACCTTGCTGCGCGCAGGTGTGCCATGGTCTCCACAATACTGGCGTCTACACCAAAAGCTGCCACTGAAACTTCTGCACCGTAACCGGTTGCCATGCTGCCGGTAATGGAGCCATCCAGCCCTGCTGCCAGCATCTCTTTGCGAAGCCTTGCCAGTCCCTCCTGGATGGCTTTGAGATTGTCTCCATCATTGAAAGCATAGTGGCCCCAGAGGAAATGGCCCTCTTCATCAATCAAAGCCATCTTGGTGGTGGTGGATCCTGAATCAATCCCCAGAAAGAGCGGAAGCTCTTTCGCATCACTCAAAGGCCGAGAAAGAAATTGTCTTCCTGCTAGACGTTTTTTCCACTCCCCACGTTGAGCAGGATCTTTGAAGAGCGTAGGAAGACGATTCACTTTGTCAGAAAGATTCTCGGTGGGCGTATGGAGAATGCGACCATACAGCTCGTCCAGGCTGATACTCTCCTTCGATTGCTCTGAAAGGATAGCTGTGCCTGCTGCAGGGAAATAGAGAGGGTGCGGGGGTAAAATCACCTCTGTTCCTTCTTCCATTTTCAAAACCGAGGCAAAGGCACGCCTGAGACCCTTCAAGAAGGTGGGTGGGCCACCACCCAGAATTACAGGACCATGAACCTCTTTTCCTCGAGAAAGGGACGAGATTACCTGGTGGGCTACGGAATGAAAAACAGAGTAAGCAATGTCACTGCGACTGGCCCCCCTGCTCAACAGTGCCTGCACGTCAGTACGGGCGAATACGCCACATCGGGAGGATATGGGATAGAGGGTTGCGCCATCAGCGGAAAGCTGGTCCAGCTCCTCAAGACTGATATTTAAGAGCTTTGCCATCTGGTCAATGAAAGCACCGGTTCCCCCTGCACATGCTCCATTCATACGAATATCAGGCATGCCGCCTTGCTGGTAGAAGATGATTTTGGAATCCTCTCCACCGATTTCAATGAAAGTGCGGGCATCAGGGACTACTCGCTGTAAAAATGCGGAAGCTGCTACTACCTCTTGTTGGAAGGGAATGGAGAATCGGTCAGCGAATCCCATACCAGCGGATCCTGTCACTGCCACTTTTACTTGAGGATTGCCCAGCTTTTCTTTGATCTCTTCCAGCAGTGCCCTTGCCGCACCCTGCATATCCGCATTGTGGCGGCGATAATGGGAGTGGATGACCTCACCGGTTTCATCAAGAAGGACAACCTTGGCTGTGGTTGATCCAAAATCGAGTCCAAGCTGCAATTCTTTATTCATAAAGATAGTCCTGACATGATGTTATGATCGTGATAATTACTGTCAGACCCTCAGGCCTGTGGAGATGGACCCGATGTTTTCACGGCGCTGTATTGTATTATTTTCACAGCATTCAATTCTGACTCGATCTTGTTACAGATTCTTTCCGTTTTTTTTTACAACCCGGATCGATTGAAGGCCAATGATACAGTGAGTGGGGGAGGAGTCACCTCTATTTCAAAAAGTAACCCCCGAATATGGGCAGGAAAATCGGTTTTTTTTCGCAAAAAAAGCGCTTTTTTCATCCGATTAACGGCTGTAAAATACGTATGGCGTCGGAATAACGCGAATGAAGAAGATATGCCATGCCCAGTTGCCAGCTCTCTTCATAGCTTCGATTGTTGCATTTTTCCAGTTCTTTCGCCTGATGGAGAATCGGTGAATAACGAGACTGCACAGCATCAAAATTGACGCTATATTTCTCTCCGGTTTCTCTCTCATACAATGCCAGGAGGATTTTTTCCGCTTCGTTATATTTTCCAACTTGCATGAATGCCATACCGACCCGTTGCAGGTCTGCGGAATCAACGATCCTGCTGTGATGGTCTCTGTAGACCCTCAATGAATCTGCGAATTTACCCAGGCTGAAATAGGCCAGAAAGAGTGGTCGTGCTACGATGGCATCATATTTCCTTCGTTTCCCCAGAACATTGCAGACCTTTAGAATCAGCTCATATCGTTCGGATCTTTCGGCAGCGTCCACAAATCGGTTCAAAATCGCCGGAGAGAAATAATCCTTACCTGTCAGCCACTCCGCAAAAAGGGCTGCACTCTTTGAAAAATCTCTTTTATTATAGCGAGCTACGGCCTCGACCAGAGGGGAAAAAAGGCTACGATTCACAAGAATCACATCGCTACGGCCTCTCACCTGCTCAAGGGCAGCCAGAAGTACTATGTCTCTTACCTCTTCATTCCGGGAGTCCTGGAACTGGCTTCTCAGGGAGTCGTAGTCTCCACTGGAATAGATCTCCCATGCAGTGATAGTCTCATCAATTCTCTGTGCGGTGCTCTCTTTCATTGCCATCTCCCTTGTACATCCTGTTGTTAGAATTCGGAGAGAGAGTTGTTTTTTTTTAGCAAAAAAGGGCTTTTTCGCACAGGGCCGCCACTGGGACGTGTCATGGTCACACCTGAGTCGACGCGCTGTCCAGCCTTGTCCAGGGCGTCGACCGCTTCGCAATCCTTGCTCCGCTGTCAGGCGTGCCGTGCACGTCTATTTTCAAGGGCTTCTCCTTTATTCGCTGGCGGTGTTTCATTTTAGTTGAATGACCATCATGCCAGCCCTGGAACCACCTCCCGACCGATGTGGGGTGGGGCGTTTTTGTCTGGCTGTGACAATGTGACATAATCTTAATGTCTGGAGTAAAGGTTTAAGAAAGTATACCCCTTTCCAGAGACAAAAAAATCTTCCTTCTCTCAAAAAATATGGTAGAGTCCCCTCAATACACTGGTTTCGTATCACCAAATAGACGTTTTTCGACACATCGTCATTGTCGGAGTTATGGAATAGCACAACGTGCACACCAGAGTTTAGATGATGTTTGTCTCACCGGCCTCTCTCCGGCAGAATGTGGATGAGGAGGAATGCATGGATTTAGAGAATCGTAGAGAATTTCTGGATTTTTTAAAAGATCTGCGTAGAAAGCTGATCAGTGATAGCCCGGATAACACCAGTCTTTTTGATCGAGAAAGGGCAAAGAGGGGGAGAAAAAAGGGGAAAGACATCTCTCCGGAATATGGGGCTAAACAAAGAGAGCCAGAGCGTGATGGACAAGATGCCGGTGAAGTAAAGGAGATCCTCTGGAGTTATAATCGGCGTGTACATTCTCTTACACCTCGCCTTAAAAAAAGCTACAGAACATGTACCGCTAAACGGGTTTCACCAGAAAGATCGCTCAGTTGTTAGCGCTCAGGTTATCCAGAGTGTGCAGCCAGGCATGCTATACGCTGTAACCGCTCTCAAGTATACACCTGGCTGGCCATATGAAAAAGTGAGTCCTGAATGCGTGGTTCATTTGTAAAATACCCGGCCGGAGCAAAATGAATCCATAGTTCGCGATAGGCGAAAAAGAGAACCTTTTCATAGTAGGCTGTGTCGTAGAGCTCTTCTATTGCCGCAGCGGAATCCGGGCACCATGAAGTCTCTGTAACTTCCGATTTCTGTCTTTGCAGCAGCTCTCTTCTTGTCGCCTCTTCTTCGGACATGTAGTTGTGGCGTTTTTTCCCTTCATGGGGAGGTAGAACTATGTATTTTACCTTTTCACCCGCCTGCGTATCCATTCCCATTTTTTGCATATCTCGTAACGCTTCACTGGTGCCGGTGTATGTGCTGTAATCCTCCAGTGCCTGGCTGATGGTTTTTCGAAGGAGTAGTTCGCCCCATTTTACACGTCGGTTTCGGATCTCTCCGGCGTATTTGCGAAAGTGGAGATGAATCTCATGGTGCATTTGGCGAACTTCTTCCGGTGTGCTGCCCCGGCCCATTACCTCCAGAAGCTCCTCCTGGTAGTGGCGTATATAGGGAGGGAAGTCAGAGCGTCTGGCCGCTACCCCTCTATACTTCATCTTCCCGTCGCGAAAGCGTCCCACATAGCGATTGGCGGTAGCAATCTTCTCGTCCTGTCTGGACGGTAGAAAAATTAACCAGCTATACACTCCATCGAAGCTCATCTCCACTCCGGTGCGTTTCCCAATGGCCTGCGTGAGCTCTAAAACGCGCTCTTCCATGGATATGGAAACATCTTCGCTGGAATTCCTTTTTATTTGAGCTGCATCTCCTGCTGAATTTGTTTTTCCCTGCTGTATAAAAAGACAATCGGTAATGGCGTGTAACACATGAAATCCCGCCTCTTCTACCACCTCTTTTGCAGTGAGAAGATTTTCACGTCCAAAGGCCGTAACACTTTCATGGCTTTCTATGCGACCGAACTTGGCATTGCGGTATCCCAGATATCCGAAAGAGGTGACCAGCATCCACTTGAGACTGTTCTGTCTTTCGGTATAGACGTTGATCTCTTCTTTCATCTGCTTTATTTCGAGCCATTCCGTCTCCCCTTTGCTTTGCATTTGTGCAATTTTCTTTTCTAACTCTTTTATACGTAATTTATAATATTTTCTTCGCTCCAGTAGATGCTGCAGCGAATCTGCCACCACCCCCCTGCGGCGATGGCAGATGTGGTAGCCAATGGCCGGTACAAAGGCATGCGCATCTTTTTTGCAACAAGAGCAGAGCACGGTTTCTGGAGAGATATTATGGATATTCATAATAGTAGGATACATCTGGCTGAAGTCCATCTGTGCTACGTTTTCATAGAGAAAGCCGTTTCGTGTATCAGGAAGAAAGACCAGACCTCCCCGATCGGAGCGCAAGAGGTCCAGGGCGGAATGGGCATGTTCAACGGCGCTCTTCTGCCAGGGCACCAGATATCCCTGCGATAATGCAACATGGGTTTCAATGGATGTGAGCGCCGCACCGGTTGAGGAACGAGCCATGCGCTGCACAGGTACCCTGCACACCCTTGCCAGCTCAATTACGCCTGCCAGGTTAGCTTCCTTGAATACGAAAGAGTTGTGAGTGTCTATATGCCAGCGTCCAAAAAGGGGATACGAAGGCGCCCGGTAGATCCAGCTTCCGTAACTCATGTAACTGGAGCCTTTGCGAACGATTCTGCGATAGCCGGCTCTCTCTTCTCGATCCAGATGAACTGGCAGACGAACCATGCTGGAAAGCTGGAAAAGGGCGGGCAGGATGGTCTGGTCACCGTAATAGGTGAGTATAACATCCGGGTCCTCTTTTTGTAAGATATCATTGAGAGCGAGAATCAAACCTCTCGGGTTCGTCCATGGGAGAACTCTTCGATTGTTGTCTGACTCTACCAGGAGAGGATTGCCATCTGTGAGTTTCATGCGATGACTGTGGGGCAATGAGAGCCGTAAGATGCGAAAAGAGGGGACACTATACGCGGGATTTTTAAGTGAATCCAGAGATTCTATAGATTTCAGCCATTCCATACCAGGTTGTGTTGTGATGCGCACTCTTCCCAGCGGGTGGATGCTTCGCCAGTTCATATAGCCGTCGGTAAGTTCTATATCTGAATGGTACAGGTCCATTTTCCGATACATGGCATAGAGTTTTTTGCGAATGCGTCGTAGCACCGAAGGTCTGGCAATTTCCAGTTCTGTTACCTTTATAACTCGATTTTCATAGTAAAGCCTTCTCCACACAGGGGCTGGCTCCCGGTGGAGGGCGCCCAGAGAGCGCAATCGCTCCACAAATGGCAGGCGGTAATGTTCTGGTGCTCTTAAGTAGAGGATAGGATGATAAATATCTTTTATCGTTACCATTTTACCCGAATCGAGACGTATCCAGAGATGAATCTGCTCTTCCACGTGGTAGATGTCGAAGAGCAGTCCTTCGAACACTTTTGCCGGTGGCAGATAGGGTTTCATGGGGCCTCATTGCCCGAAGGGTTCGGACCCGAAAATTCCGGCGCCTTTTCCAGTTTGTGACATCTCTCCTGGAGAGTTTGTAGCTCCCGTCGCTCCTCTTTCTGTAGCAGCTTCAAGTGCTCCAGTTCCTGGAAGAGTGACAGGAGCATAGAGAGCGCCATGGGATGAAAAGGGTCGGGTGCAGCCGCCATGACGCCTGACTGCACATACTTGCGCGCTTCACGCATCAATCCATCGAAAAGCTCTCTGTCACCCACCCGTAGCGCCCGCCGAAATTCTTTCAGGCGTGTCTGGATCATCTCCATCTGCATGGTGTAGGGAATGATTGTCCGACCCATTTTTTTTCTCCGTTGAAGCTCATTGTTTTGAGATAAGTTTTTGAGCGAGGAAGCTCCTCTAAAGGAAAAACGGCATTGTCTGCATAAATGTAAAGCAAAAAAATGTGTAGTATTTGCAGACTGACTTTCAGCCCAAAAAAAGCGTTGAGAGAGAAAAACCCTCTGGTGAAGTGAAGAGAATGAGCAATGGTCATACAGAATTTTTGCGCAAGCTCAGAGAAGAGGAGGATGGAAGATTCCTCATTTACGACTCTGGAGGCAGGACCATTCTTCAGGTATTTCCACCTGGACCCAGAGGCAAAAGCGTCTCTCTCCATGATGTAAAGGGACGGATTGCATTATTTGGGCTGGAGGAGATCGATATGAGTACGCTGGAGGAGTGCGTCCTTGCCGCCAGCGGTGAGCCTGTGGATCTGGGCCCATGGAGTGAACCGCCACCTGTGGATGTTCGACTGGAGATGGAGATCTCGCCGGATTCCATGGAAGTGACTGTTGAGATCCATCCCCCCCGTAGCGGGGGGCGTCCTGTTACCGAACAAGAC
>JBNLFC010000104.1:0-9899 GCA_050305335.1 Leptospirales bacterium | reverse complement strand
ATAGGTAAAATGAACATCTTCAAAAACAATACCCCGCTTCATGGGATCCAGACGTAGCGGGTGGGGTGGATCATTGGATTCCCGCTCTTTATCCATAATCTCAAAAATCCGGGTGCCGGCTGCAGAGGCTGCATGCACTTTTGAATACATGCCTGAAAGCTGAATGATGGGTCGTATAATGAAAAGCAGTGTTACCAGAAATGCCATAAACTCTCCGCCTGTAAAGTCGGAAGGGTGTAGAAAGAAAGCTCCGAGAGCTATGATACCCACGGTTACCAGGGCTGAAAAAAGCTCCACCATATTGGGGCCCATTTTCAGATAAAAATCCTGCTTAAATTTTCTCCAGTAGAGACGTTGGTTTACCCCGCGAAAGCGATTCAGCTCATACTCCTCTGCCCCGGTAGAACGGATCACCCGCACCCCTTGAATACTTTCCTGCAGATGTGCGTTTAATTCACCGAGGAGTTCCTGGCTGCGGTGTGTGGAACGACGTATTTTCCGGGAAAAGAGGGTAACAGGAGACAGGATCAAAGGTACGGTTACAGCCGAAATCAATAAAAGCTTATAGTTTAAATAAGATAGTATAACAAGATTCACCAGCACATAGAATACATTCGTAATTGCGTCTCTCATGTTGCTGGATATTACCGCGGCAACTATCTCGACATCGTTGATCAAACGACTCATGATAATTCCGGTACGTTCTTTATAAAAATAAGTAAGTGGCAGCCGTTGCACTTTTTCATAAAGCTTATGGCGAATATCGCGGACGGATTGATATCCGCTCCGTGCAATCAGTTTCACGGAAAGGAGCATTAAAATCAGCTTTATTATATAGAGTGGAAATACAACTGCTGCGGCAGTGTAAACCACCATAAGGGGGGAATAGCCAGACGCGTTGATCTTCAATTTCCAGGTAATGATAGTCCGCAACAATAGCTCATTCACCGGGCTTAGAGGGAAGTTCTGCCTCCTGTGAAGGAGAGAAAGATAGGTTCGCGCCAGCGGTCGTTCAATTTTCTCCGGTGAGGGTGGAACATCTGGTTTTTTTCCCTCAGGATTTTCCGGGGATATAAAATCCATAGTGGGAAAACTGTTCACTACATACTGGAGTATGCTTCGCTCTGTAATGCTGAATTGAAGGGTAAACCGGGCCCTACGATCCCCCAGAGCATCGAAAAGAGGAATGAATGCGGTTAGACTGAGGCCGTTGAGAATGGCCACCAGAAACGAAACACCCACACCGGCAATGAATGGCCACCGATATTTCAGCCTAAATGAGAAGAGTCGTAGAAATGGATGCACTGCTTCGTCCGTCTGGACTAATTTGCAAGCAATGCCCCCCACGTCAAAGAGAAAGAAGTTGCGGTTTATTTGCGGGTCATACCAGAATGGGGCCTGCTGGAGATTTTTAAAACGTATCTGCAATAAAGCAGGCAATGGATGAACAAATATGACTGAAAGACGCGGAGTGTTTACAAACCTGACGAGGCTTCTGGGTATCCTTTTTTTTGCCTTCTGGACTCCCATCTCAATCCATGCAAGAGCAGCCATCTCTCAAGGACGATTCCGGGATACGGGGGATTCCCTGGATATATCGGCCCGTAGAGCCAGTTGGAGGTCCGCCAATGAAGAGGCAATTCTGGATATGCCGGCCTCCACAACGGTCAACGAAGCACTTCAGGGATCAAGCTCTCTTCATCGACGGGATTCGATCTCTCGCTCCAACTCATTGGGATGGGAAATTGGAATTTTCAATGTAAACGAAAAAGTATCCGGTGCAAACCATTTCTATGCCGGATATATGCATGCCAATCCCGGGGAAACTTCACCTCTCCATATGTACACCATAAACCGGAGTTTTACTTACAATGGCAACCCGGTCACCGTAAATGCATCCGGCTTTAATTCTCTGCAATATAAATACAACAAAACAAAAAACTACCGGATTGGATACGCACACGACTTTTATCTTCTCTCAGGGAACCCGAACAAATACGTTAATCCTATTGCTATTCGCGCGGGTATTGATTTCACGGGCGATGATGCACGGTTCAGAGGTCCACTGGTAAACCAGTCCAACACCGTATATTCAGATGCCACTCTCAACAGTAGCGTAACAAACGGACTGAGCGCCAGAACCTCTGTTGAGAGTCGATACAGGTCTGCCGGAGCTGAAGGAATTGCCGGTACAGGATATGCCCTTGGATTTTTAGATCTTTTTCTGGTAGATGCATCCGTTGACTTTATTTATGGATACGGCTACGGACAGCTGGACCGCAAAACGTTGACGCTAATGAATAACACGGGAACCGTCCCCTTTCTCTGGTCGCAGGAAGTTCAGTGGAGAATCTCCACCCACTTCCAGGGATACCGCGGAGAAATCGGAATCACTTTCCCGCTTACCGGAGTTGCATTTCGGTTCTATTACAGGGAGGAACAAAAAAGATACTACGTCGACCATACTTCCTACAAATCGAAAGGTAGCGATCCGGAGGCCACCGCAAACTATATACTGACCGGCGACGTCACCTACATTCTCCTTTCCGGAGCCAAACCACTGGGCCCCTTCCCGCATCCCATCTACGACAACCACGAGCTGGGCGCGACCATTCGAATCACAATATAGCAGCGGAAAGCAAAAAATGGACCGAAAAAAACCGCCGGCCAGGACAGACGCGCGTAAAGTAGTGAAAAAATCTCCAGACAAAGAAAGGCGACCCTGAAGAGTCGCCTTCCATAAAAAACGGTTCTCTATTTCCTTTCTTTTATCTCAGCAACTGAAGCACTGACTGAGGTCGTGTGTTTGCCTGAGCCAGCATAGCTGTACCAGATTGAACCAGAATCTGATTCTTGGTAAACTCCACAGACTCTTCTGCCATATCCGCATCACGAATGCGAGATTCGGCAGCCTGTGTGTTCTCATAGGCAGTCATCAGACCTTTGGCCGCATGCTCCAGTCTGTTGTAATAGGCTCCTAGATCGGCACGCTGTTTCGCAATGCGATGCAGCGCCGCGTCCAGAACACCTATTGAGTCATTCGCGAACTCCGCAGTGGAGATGGTCAAAAGTGAGCCATCTTCACGTTTCATTTTGAGGGCCTGTGATGTCATGGTTGCAATGAATACCCTTTCACGCTGATGCTGATTGGGTCCGATATGAAACCACATGGAGGATACCGTTGATCCGCGAGCAAAATCGCCCTGAAGCAGTTTCATCTTATTGAACTCTGCCTGAGATGCGATTCGGTCCACCTCATCGATCATCTGGGATACCTCTACCTGAATGAGCTGGCGGTCACTCATGGAGTACACTCCGTTGGATGACTGAATAGCCAGAACACGGATTCTCTGGATGATGTCGGAGACTTCGCCCAGATATCCCTCTGTTGTCTGGATCATTGACATACCATCTTCGGTATTACGTTCCGCCTGACGCAAGCCTGAAATCTGGGTGCGCATCTTTTCCGATACAGCCAGACCAGAGGCATCGTCCCCGGCGCGGTTGATCCGCATTCCGGACGAAAGTTTTTCCATGTTTCTGTCAACGTCCCAGTGTTTGAACTTCAGTACGCGATGGGAATTGATCGCAGATAGGTTGTGATTGATAATCATTGAGTGTTTTCCTCCGTGAAACTCAAAGCGAAATGGCATCCTTGCCATCCGGTAGATTGCTCTACGTTTTAACTATTCGGGGAAAACGATCTTTGAAATAAGGGGGAGGGAGCTTTTTTCAGGTAAAAAGTTTCGGTCGGGGAGAAAAAGCTCTGAAATATTTTTTTTAAAGTTCCATTTTTTTCTATTGAGAATCTAAAGTTCCCGATGCCCGGAGAAACCGAAACAGCAGCCGCAGAGAAACATTCGAGGTGCAGGAGAAAAAAACGCGGGTTCTTATAAGGGATATCTTTTCTCAAAGATTTCGATATCTCTCCATTTGATCAAGTATATGGGTCAATTGAACGCCAAAATATTCATCCATGATCACAAGTTTTCCGCGCCCGAAAATACGATCATTGATCAATATATCCACCTCTTCGCCCACATTCTTGTCCAGTTCCACAAGAGAGCCTTCACCCAGCATCAACACATCTTTGATGTACATGGTAGTTCTCCCCATCTCCACGGTGAACCGAAGAGTCACATCCATGAGCAGGTCGACATTATCGCGGGCATCCGAATGCCCACCACCGCTTCCCACAGGCCCACCCATACCGCCGAGGGCTGAGGATCCCATTCCTCCGGCAAGAGCGTTGCGAGACTCCTGGTCAAGGTTAACCGATGCAGAATCATCGGCCCCTCCCAGAAGAGAATCCAGATTCATTCCACCCAGATCTCCCAGGTCCACGCCGCCGGAACTTTCCGGTGGTTTAGGGGGTGGAGCATCATCCTCCCCCATACTCAGAAGAGCGTCGATCTCGTCCTGTGATAGTGCGTCGTTTTCTGCCATGTACCAATATTATCGACCGATGCCCGGTGATCCGATATTTTAATCCATGGGCTTCACCCCGTTGTCAATGAACATTCTTCCCCGGCTTGTAAGGTCCGGTAAAAAGCTTCATGTGGAACTCCTGCATAAATGGGCACCGCTACGCAACTGGATTCGGAGAAAACTACACTCCCCTTCCCCCTGCTGGAGCCAGCGAGTCCATCTGGATCTTTCCCCTTTCTACCTCAAAAGCGCTGAAAAAGAGATGGAACCCTTTATTTCACGAATTGGCCCCGGAGCCCACCTCTGGATTGGTACAACTCTCGATTTCTCTCCCACAGGCAACGGCGTCTTGATTTTTGATGGGAGGATCTTATCCAGGTATTTCTGGCAAAAATGGAGGTTGTTCCGAAAAAGCGATGAAAAGCTCCAACAGATGCTTTATAATCATTCCAATCAGATTTGCCTGAAACTGATGGACGGGAATCGTGCCAGGGTAAGAGAAATCGGGGGTGGCGCGCCTTCTCCTGTAGCACCGCTTCTGGAGACATTTCCCTTTGGCAACTCATGGATCGACTCCGGATTACAAAAACTGGACATGGATGCCTGGATCCAGCGCAGAGCGCTTTTTGAGCAATCGCACATTTCCACTGAATCCATGCTTCCCTTTGCCGCCGCTTCACGGCTCCTCAAGCGCTACCTTGTAACTGAAATGTACACAACATCTGACTCTCTGGAGCTACTCTTGCCCCGGCCATTTGTTGCGGCAGGCAATGATAGAAGATTCCTTTTGACACTCCATCGTTTTTCAGAATTAAGAGAGAGTTCGAATTTAGATCAAAGAGATGCTCCAGTTGCCGAATCGGTAATGGAACTCTCGGTGCGTTGTCGGTTGCAGGGAGACGATTTCTGCTACGATGGTTGGTTACCCCTCTTTAGAATTTCTTCGCCATCAGAAAACCAAAAAGATATACGATCCCTATTCCCCGGCGAAAAACGAACCTTTCTGAATTACAGCTTCCATAACCAATGCTTGACATTCTCCTGCGGTAGCTCACCGCAATCTCTCTATTTTCGCAGCCGTGCAGAACCCATACGATCTGTCAAAAGAGAAGACCTGCTGCCGGACATTGTTATCAAAGAGTCCTATCATTTTATCCTGGATAAAAAAAGGGGCGATATTCTTCTGTTGCGACGACAACCCATAACGCCCGTAAATCTCATTCATATAATGAAAGGACCGGACTACGATCTGCTGCACACCTCCTCCGAAGATGCCACATACGGAAGAATGGAAGGGACTCCGCTGAGAGGCCCCGCTGCCTTTTTTTCCAGGCTCTTTGGCCTGCGCATCGAAAGTCCACCCCATTCCTATTTCTGCGCGTCGATTTCCGTCAGCTATACAGGAAGTAGAAGAATTCGCCCGCATGAGTGTATGGTAGGTGGGACAGCAAGGGCGAATCTCACTGTTTAGTCTGAATGTTTGAGGTGCCGCGGAAAACGGTGTGCATCAGTAGCGAAGGCCATCCAGATACTCCCTCACAAGTTGCAAAATCTCCATAGATACAGGATAAGGATTTACATGCATTACCTTCTTTGCCTCCAGGGAGAGAGAAGAAGGCAGACCTAGAACCCGAATTTTTTCATTGTAAGCTATAATTGCAAGAGGTTCCAGATTCACCACATCTTCTACATTGTAAGCTAGCAACGTATCCAGGGCTCTCCGGTCTCCCATATTGCGCCAGTACCTCCAGAAAAGAACTGCGAAGTATCCGTCCACTCCATCCAGTTCGTTCCTGCTCAGCCCGAAATGTTTTTCAATTTTTTTTAATCCGCCTTTAATCTGCAAAGATCGAAATACCTGAAAAAGATCCATATGAGGGGGATCCAGATCCAGCTGAAAGTTCAAATTGATCATTGGCAGATCGAACTTCCGGCCATAAAAGGTAACCAGCAACTTAGCCCGGGAGATCACTTCTACCGCATCGTCCAGATTTTCTCCACGCACAAAGTTGCGAATATTCTCTCCGTCGTACGTACAGATTGCCGTAATAGAATCAGAATTCTGTCGCCCATCGGTTTCTATATCCAGGTAGAGCATTCCCTCCCGGAAATCGCGGTACAGACGCCAGTGTTCCAATGGAGGGAGTGTCTTACGAAAATAATCGAGATCGTTTCTATGGTGAATCGATTCTTCCAATCGTTCTTTCAGCATAGACGAGCGATATATGGGAAGGGACGATTGCGGGGCTTGCAGGAAATCTTCCCATGTATAAATCCCGGATTGCCAGATACGTCGTTCGGTGGATTCCCCGATTCCGGGAAGATGCAAAAAAGTATGATCGATCAAAGATGCTCCTGCGAGCCTGGTTTTGAGCACGTCTCAAAAAGGATTATGCCCCTGATCTTTGAAAACAATCCAGTTTCGACTGTTCCACAGGCCGGGACGGAAAAAGGTCTCATTGACTATTTCTCCCCTGTGAATGTCCACCAGTTTCAAACCGGCCACTTTGATAAAATAGTGAGCCGAATCGTCTATGGATTTATCCAGTAAAAAATCGATGACATTCTCATACTCAGCAGGCTCAGGGAACTCATATTGCCGATAAAATCCCGGCATTTTGCCTTTTACATAGCTATGGACCATGACCGGAAGCTGCAGAGCCCTGTCAAATAGCTCCTGGTCCAGTTCAACCGTAAATTCCAGAGTGGCCAGATCAGCGCCAATAGCCCCAAGGTAAGAATGAGGAATTCTGCCCCGACAATCATGCCAGTTGAGAGATTGATTTTGAAATCGTTCCTCATTTGTAATATTCACGGCATCCATTAATTCCGGAATACTCCTACCCGACTCTTTTTTCTTTGTCCTCAAATAGATTCGTGTATGATAATAAGGAATGTAATCATCAATAGTATGGATTTCCAGTACCGAAGACCGATTCATCACGCGCGCCCTTTTCTTTCTCTATATGCCCTTATTAACGGTTTCCAGAAAGGTCGGATTTAATGACCGGTGGCCATTTTACAATTCCATTGACCGAGTCTACGGGGAGCGCGCAGTGTGGTAGGCCGAACAGATTTTTCACTGATTGAAGGAATTCGACTATGCTCAAACGCATACTGACCATCCTGGACCAAAGGCTCGTCCGACCCATACGGGAATCTCATGCATCAGCCGGCGAACTGGGTCTTGCAGCCGCCATCGGTCTATTCTGGGCGCTGACTCCGCTGGTCGGCATACAAATGATACTCGCCACATTCAACTGGGTGATTTTTCGCAGCCTGAAAATCAGATTCTATCTGCCTGTAGCCATTGCCTGGGTCTGGATTACCAACGTATTCACCATGCCCTTTTTCTACTATGCCTTCTACATCGCCGGATACTACTTCTTCCACCTGATTGGCGCTGAAATAACTCTCATCAGCTTTGCCACACTCAAGACCACACTGGATCAGACCAATAACATGAATATGATCAACGGAGTAATCCACTGGATGCGTTTTATCGTAAACGACCTGGGATGGCCCATGGTCGCAGGTGCCCTGCTCATGGGGATTCCCTCTGCTTTATCAGGCTATTACGTTACAGTAAGATTGGTAAATAACTACCGTCGCCGTCTTGGGGCCAGAGAAGGGATGAGTCTCACAGAGTGGGAGGATAAATACGTCTACAAAAAGGAACTCACTCCACACGGTAGCACGCTGACACCTGAAAATATCACGGATCACGATGTAAGAAAAGCATCCTGATATCCAACCCATCACCTGTGTTCTTTGCCATCAGGATGGTGGCTCATCCCATCGGGAGTATAGATTAAATAAGGCTCCTGCGAATCCTCTTCTGGCAAAGTCTCTTCATAACTGGACAGGTCTCCCAATTTCAGTCTCTCCATTTCACCGGAATCCAGAAAAACTCCATGGCACCGGGGACATCGGTCGACCTCCACATCACCGATTCGCTCCAGATTCATGATCGTATGACAGACCGGACAGCTAAGAGCTCGACGTCCCCTTGCGTTGAGTCCCGGGTGTGCGCCTTTTTGCGTATAGTCCTTTCCCCTGGTAGCGGTAGCTTCAGGAATTTTATGCTCTTCCACACCATGGGATGCACCATCCCTGCCCACGCTGTGCAATGGATGCACAGCGGGAATTTCGCCCTCTGGTTTACGCGGTGCGATCTTTTTAATGAGATAATCCCACATACTGAGTCGATCCCTGCCCTTCTATCCATCCTTAATTTTGACCTGCCTCCCGGTCACCGGGATGGCTTTTTGCTACGAGTTCTTACTGAAAAAGATCGTAAAAATGGGTGGGAAAAGAAATCCTTTTTTGATTCTATTGAGTTATCGATCAGAAAGCAACAACTTCCTTGATCTATAGAACAACCGGAGGACGAGATGAAGTATTGCAGCGAATGTGGCGGAAGTTTAATTCACACCATACCGCCGGGAGATACCCATCTACGTTACGTATGCACGCAGTGTGGCACAATTCACTACTCCAACCCGGCGGTGGTTGTGGGCACCATACCCATGTGGGACGATCAGATCCTTCTCTGCCAGCGGGCCATTCAACCTGGTCGTGGATTATGGACAGTACCCGCAGGATTTCTTGAGAATGGAGAAACGGTGGAGGAAGGCGCAGTGCGAGAGACGTTGGAGGAGGCCAATGCCAGGGTGGAGATCGAACGGCTGCACACCATATACACATGTGCCGGGATCAATCACGTTTACATGCTTTTTCTGGCCAGATTGCTGGACCTGAATTTTTCGCCTGGAGTGGAATCACTGGATGTAGACCTGTTTCGACCTGATCATATCCCCCATGACCAGATCGCTTTCAGTTCCATCCGTTTTGCTTTGAACTCACTACTCACTGATCTTGAGACGCCCACAACACAGCATGGTGTACATATGGGTTGCATGGATGAAGGAGAAATACGTTTTATGGATGATTCACGCTCATCCATAATCGGTTAAGCTCTATATTACTGCTTTTCTAGCTGGCTTTTTCGAGAGAGAAGTGCCTGCGCATATTTGCTATCTGTTCCCTTCATATGCTCTTCGCTTTTTTTCAATGCGCTTTCTACTTCCGAAAGGGACATTTTATTGATTTTCTTGTTCTTCTTTTCTGTTTCCTGCTCTGACATTGGAACCTCTACCCGGGAACGCTTCCGGTAAATTGACCATATTCCATCTGGCCTCCATTGCCGAAAAGCTCAATTTATGTCGGCCTTTCACTGGATTTGGAAGGACGCGGATCGAGTATCATTCCTCCTGTTGACCTTTCCACCAGACGAGCATGGCACACCTGGCAGCCACGAGACCTCAAAGCCAGACGTGCATGGCCCACCTGATAGCGAAGCAAGGAGTGCGTTGCGTGGCCTCTTAACTGACCTGTGGAACCACATCTGATACCCCTCAGGAAGAGGGGTGCCCCATGCTCTGGACACGTACGGACAGTGCATGGGGTCA
>JBNLFC010000103.1:0-9919 GCA_050305335.1 Leptospirales bacterium | reverse complement strand
CCTTGCCCTGATGCGGCTTTTGCGAAGAAAGCTGGTAGCATTGAGGGAGTGGCTGGAGCTCCATCCGGGCGAGGTCCCCGATTATACACATATAACAAAAATCACGGAACTACTTCAGCAAATGCCTGCAGATCAGAGCACTGCCAGAGAACAAGTTCTGGCAATCCAGTGTTCCGACCTGCAGGAGGAGACCCACAAACACCTGACTGAGTCCCTTGCTCTTATCGGTCGCCAGCTCTTCGAAGTACGGGTCGACGCCGCAAGGCAGAGTTTTCTCCAGGAGAAGGAAGAAAGGTGATTTTTTTACCCTGATTTTTCGTTTTCAATCTGTGGCTCTGGCTGATTCTGGTTTCAGGGACACTCGTATGGTCATCAGGACGCTTCTCTTTCTTCTTTTTCTCTACCTGCTCATCAGGTTAATCCGCGGTTACTTTCAGACAAGAATCTCGGGCGGAAATAGCCAGAACGATCGAGTAGAACGCAATCATTATACTGGCAGAATGGAAAAAGACATCACTCACCGTTCAAGAATCATAGAAGAGAATTCGGAAAAAAGCCGATAGCAATAGGGAGTCTGTCCAGCTACCTGGAAAGTGCTATTTATAGTAGCAACCCGGGGGCCGGGGCCTGGTTCTTTATGTCTCTTAGAATTCACATATCTATCGTTTCTGTTGTTGTAACTATCATAGCAGGATGTACAACCTTTGCCGGCGAAACCCCGCCTTCAGGCACTATTCATGCCATATCTCCTGTGAAGGTCGATCCGGAGCAGATGAAAAAATCTTTTGTAGAGGGATCAGAAAGCGAGAGGGGAGCGATCATTGATTCACTGATTTCCAACAGTGACAACAGTGCAACAATGGCGTTGGGAGAACTCCTTCTTACAGGGGAAGCAAACCAGTCGCTCTCCTCGAAAGAGACGATCTTTCATGAATTGATGCAACGAAAAGACCTTACCTCAGCGGGCTACCTCAGACAGGCTATTCGCGCAAGACTCTATTATCTGGATAGCGATTTAATCGAATACTTTGTATCTCTGAGGTATGAACCCATAATTCCCCAGTTGATTGAATACATAGAAACGGGTGCCCATGCCAGAGAAGGAATGGATGCTATTGCCGCTATCGGAGGAAATACAGCCGACGCATATTTGCTGTCTGTGTCAAGAGACCCGAAACACATTCATCGCGACATGGCCATTGAACATCTCGTTAACGTGAAGAATAGTGATGCCGTAGCCGGGTTAATTGCGTCTCTTCTGTCGGACGCGCACACTCTCTCTGACCCCGGTGTAGAGAGCGCTTTTCATGTGGCAGAAAAACTTGGAGAGAATGGCGCCATTCAGGGTATTATGGAGAGATTGATCTCCACAACGGAAAACGATGAGATACGAAAAAAGGCTACGGAAATATTGATTCGATCACGCAATATGGATCCTCTGCTCGCCAGGCGGGAACTTTCTCTGTCTATCATTCGGTATCAGGCCAATTTTGCTCTCTGGCAGGAAGGTGTTTACAAAGACCAGCTCGCATCCCTGGAATCAGAAACAGGCAAGTCGAACCGGCCAGAGCGGCCGAAAAGTGGGAGCGCAACTCATAATACCGAAACAGGGGGGATACACAATAGTAGCCAGTCCGCGAATGTGCATCCGGCTTCAACGAAGAAAGGCAATGGGGTCGCGTATATCAGTCCCCCCCGTCGAACTGCAACCTCTCCGCAAAGAGCGATTCGTCGTCGGAGATACTATTTTCGGCCCTCCAGACTTACTCCGCAAGCTTACGCAATGCGCATCAGTCGCGCTTTCAGCGATGCTATGGGTGACAGGCAGGCCGACGCACTCTATTTTCGCTTGAACACCGCGCTCCAATCTTATGCGGAATCAAATTCAAGCTATGCAAAATTTGTGAATCGCTCCTATCGTAAAGCTTTTCATGTGGATGAAAAAAAAGCCAGAGTCTATATGAAAGCCGGCTTGAAGTTCCCGGGAGGATTGAGCGCGGTCATATATAATATTATCAACGAATACGACGGAAGACCCATGCAGATCTATGCGCTGGCCACAATCTTTGATCTACCTCGCTGGCAGGCAGAGTTGATTATGGATTTAATGCCAGAGGGTCGGCTCTGAGCGCTCATGTGAAGGCAATGAAACGGTTTCTTCTGGCATACACTCCTTTCCTGCTCGCACTGGCTCTGTCCGCATGCAATAAGCCATTGAAGGGAGAATTCGGATGGTCGTCTGTGGACGATCGTGGGGTGGAGGAGCCGGAACTTTCTCTCTTAATCGAAGATCAATTCCAGTATGGAAGAGATGACCTCTACTTTTATAGCTATGAAACCGTATGGTGGATTTATCAGATTCAGGAGGGAAGCTTCCAGGACGCCGGGTTTATGGCATCTCTATATCGAGAAAACAAAACACCGGACCCTCTGGAAATCGATATGCGCCATGTCAGCGTGACAAGGACAGGTTTTCGAGAAGGTGTGATCAGACAGAAGTATGATCCACTGCAGACTGGCGATTACATTCTTAAAATAGCGTACAACTCATCCGTGGTGGATCAGGTGGAGTTTCATATTGTCCCACCTGGAGGAACCCACGCCATAGACAACTACTATGATGGGGACATGGGCGAAGATATTCCCGAAGAATCCAGGGATGATCTCAAATACTACTCTCGTCCGCTTCCGCCTCTTTAATAGAAAGAAGAAGTCATAGTCACTCAATAGCTTTATCATCAATCAATTTGATTGAATATTGGGCATGCCCAAAAAATGACTGCTTCTTTGCTGTGCTGTATATATTTTACACATCCAGGATAGTTTATATTTTAGGCACAATCAGTGCTCAATGCTTAATAAGTAAGCACGGGATCTTGCGTTAGCAAGAAGAAATGAGCCTCTCCAGAGCAGCTCCATATGAAAATTCCCAGAGCCATTATATCTTTTTTCTCATAGGTGGGGCCTCCCGAATTGCCTGGATAAAAGGCATCTCGGACGTTCTTACTGCATTTTACTGAAGTTTTTACCTGATTTCTATCTTGAAATAGGGCTCCTTGTCCAGATTCCCGGCAGGTCCCCTTTTTTTTGATTTTGAAATCTGGATGACTCTTCCTTCCTGGCACGCCCTTTGCATAACAACTACCAAAGACGACCCGCAGGGGTTTTGAAAAGTCTGGAGGGTAGAACAATGAGACAAATTGCAATATATGGAAAGGGTGGAATTGGAAAATCCACTACAACTCAGAATACAGTAGCCGCTCTTGCAGAGGCAGGCAACAAAGTGATGATCGTCGGATGCGATCCCAAGGCGGACTCCACTCGACTGATTCTCAACAGTAAGGCTCAAGCCACCATCATGGACATGGCCAGGGAAAAGGGATCTGTGGAAGACCTGGAACTGGATGATGTGATGCTCCTGGGATTCGGCGGAGTGCGTTGCTCAGAGTCTGGCGGACCAGAACCTGGAGTCGGTTGTGCAGGACGCGGTGTGATTACAGCCATCAACTTCCTGGAAGAAAACGATGCTTACACAGATGACCTGGACTTCGTATTCTATGATGTTCTTGGTGATGTTGTATGCGGTGGATTCGCAATGCCCATTCGTGAAGGGAAAGCTCAGGAGATCTACATCGTAACCTCCGGCGAAATGATGGCCATGTATGCAGCCAACAACATCGCTAAAGGAATTCTGAAGTATGCTCACTCAGGTGGAGTGCGGCTGGGTGGACTCATCTGTAACTCACGTAAAACAGATCGTGAAGAGGATCTGATCAACGAGCTTGCCAGGCGATTGGGAACCAAAATGATCCACTTTGTTCCTCGAGACAATCAGGTGCAGGCTGCAGAGCTTCGCAAGCAAACTGTAATTCAGTATACTCCCGAGCATGAGCAAGCTGACGAATATCGTCAACTGGCCAAAAAAATGCAGGAGAACAAAGATCTGGTGATCCCCACACCCATCAGCATTGAAGAACTGGAAGATCTGTTAATGGAATTCGGAATCATTCAGGAATTCGACGAATCTGCTGCAAAAGCATCTGCCTGATCTCATCGGCAAAAGGTTAATAGAAACATGAGAAGTATCGATCCCGAAGGCCGGCACTCCATGCGGAGTGCTGAGTCAGGACGAATTACACTCTCAGGAGGGTAGAACAATGTCTATGACAATAGAAAAAACACAGGAAATGATTGATAAGGTGCTCGAGGCCTATCCTGAGAAGTCTCGCAAGGCCAGAGCGAAGCACTTAAAACCCAATCAGAAGGACTGCGACACAGGAAATTGCGCGGTTAAATCTAACATCAAAAGTATTCCAGGCGTTATGACCGCTCGTGGATGTGCGTATGCAGGATCCAAAGGCGTGGTCTGGGGGCCCGTGCGTGATATGGTGCACATCTCCCACGGTCCCGTTGGATGCGGCCACTACAGCTGGTCCACCAGGAGAAATCTGGCCAGTGGAAAACCCGGGGTGAATAACTTCGTTCCATTTCATTTTACCTCCGACTTTCAGGAGAGAGATATTGTATATGGGGGCGACAAAAAGTTACGTAAGCTTCTGGATGAAGTGGAGATGCTTTTTCCTCTGAATAAAGGAATCTCCATCCAGAGCGAATGTCCTATCGGACTGATCGGTGATGATATTGAGGCCGTCGCAAAAGGCAACATGGATCGTCAGCTGATTCAGGTGCTACGACCGGTTGTTACTGATGAAGAGATGGCTAAATTGACCGAATCGGTAGAAGCTCGCTTGATCAAGACTCTGGGCCAGCCAGAGATCGATGCACAGAAAGCGGACGGTCGTTACACAGATACTCTCTGGGATTCTTCCAATACATCGGATCTGGAAAAGGCCTTCGGTAAAGAGAAGATCGCAACTATGATGCGAGAGACCAAGTCCATCGTGCCTGTACGTTGCGAAGGATTTCGCGGAGTGAGCCAATCTCTGGGACACCACATTGCCAACGATGCTTATCGGGATCATCTTCTGGGTAAAAAGGATCTTCCGGAAAAGACTCCTTATGACATAGCACTGATCGGTGACTACAACATCGGTGGAGACGCATGGGCGACTGTGGAAATGCTGGAAGAGATCGGATATCGCATTATCTCGAAGCTCTCCGGCGACGGCGATCATGACTCACTGGCTATGGTGAAGGATTCAAAACTGAATGTAATTCACTGCTATCGCTCCATGAACTACATCTGCAAGCACCTGGAGGAAAAGTATGGGACTCCCTGGACCGAGGTGAACTTCTTCGGACCTTCGAAGATCAAAGAAAGCTTGCGAAAGCTGGCCCAGCACTTTGACACGAAGATACAGCAGAAAACCGAAGAGGTCATCGCGAAGCACGAAGCCGAAATGCAGAAGGTCATCGAGAAATACAGGCCCGGCCTGGAAGGCAAGAAAGTGATGCTCTATGTGGGCGGTCTTCGACCCCGCCACACCATCGGTGCCTACGAAGATCTGGGCATGGAGATTGTTGGCACTGGATACGAATTCGGCCATAGCGACGACTATAAGAGAACTTATCCCGAAGTGAAAGAGGGAACGGTGATCTACGATGATATTACCGAGTTTGAGTTTGAGGAGTTTGTAAAAACTCTCAAGCCCGACATGGTGGGATCAGGTATTAAAGAAAAGTATGTATTCCAGAAGATGGGTCTTCCTTTCCGGCAGATGCACTCCTGGGATTACTCAGGTCCTTATCATGGCTGGAAGGGTTTCCCCATCTTTGCAAGAGATATGGACATGGCCCTGAACAGTCCTACCTGGGACCTGGTCACTCCTGAATGGAAGAAGTAAGGGAGATGGAGGATATTACTATGAAAACTCAAATGACTCAAGAAGAGGTAAGAGAGTGGATCGATTCGAAAGAGTATTGCGATCTTAACTTTTCCCGGGAAGCTCTCACCATCAATCCGACCAAAGCTTGCCAGCCCATGGGGGCCATCTATGCAGCTTCCGGGTTTGAAAAGACGCTTCCATTCGTTCACGGTTCACAAGGTTGTGTGGCATACTTCCGCAACAACGCCTCCCGTCACTTTCGGGAGCCCTTCGCTGCAGTATCATCATCCATGACTGAAGATGCTGCCGTATTCGGGGGCGGAAACAATTTCACCGACGGTGTGATCAATGCCATTGCCCTTTACAAGCCGCAGATGATTGCAGTATCAACATCCTGCATGGCTGAGGTAATCGGTGATGACCTGAACAGCTACGCTGCCAAAACCCGAGAAGCAGGCCATGTCCCCGAAGGAGTAGAGCTTACTTATGCGCATACTCCATCCTTTACCGGATCTCATGTTATGGGATACGATAACATGATGAAGGCGATCCTGACTCAGCTAACGGAAGGTCTGGAACCCGATGAAGATCGCAACGAATACGTCAACATCATTCCCGGCTTTGATCCCCATGTGGCAAACATCCGGGAGATCAAAAGACTGCTGGGGATGATGGGTGTAAAGAGTCTGATCCTGGGTGACAACTCAGAGATTCTGGATTCGCCGCTGACAGGTGAATACAGAATGTATATGGGCGGAACCAGGCTGAATGATGTGAAAACAGTGGCTCCAAAGGCCATTGGTACAATCGGAATGCAGAATCAATCCACCAAGCAGACTCTGAGCGCACTCAAGACTGCCTGGGGGCAAAAGACTGTATCACTCTATCCCCCCATGAGCATTCGCTCTACAGATCGTTTCTTGATGGAAGTCTCTCAGTTGACCGGAAAAGAAATTACTGCAGAGATCGAAGCAGAGCGAGGACGTGCAGTGGATGCGGCTACGGACGCTCATCAATACATTCATGGTAAGCGGTTTGCGATCTTCGGTGATCCCGATGAGTTGTTCGGAATGGTTCAGTTCATTCTGGAGATGGGCGGCGAACCGATTCATCTGGTTACAGGCTGGGCCAGCAAGAAGTTCGAGAAAGAACTTCAGGCTCTTCTGGAAGCCTATCCCAATGGCAAGGAAGCGAAAGTCTACGTTGGAAAAGATCTCTGGCACCTTCGCTCCCTGGTGATGACCGATCCTGTGGATATGCTCCTGGGTGATTCCCATGGAAAATATCTGGCAAGAGATGCTGGTATTCCCCATGTGCGATTTGGTTTCCCAATCTTCGATCGTGTGAATCTTCACCGATATCCGATTATTGGATACCAGGGCGTGATCAATCTGATCACCTGGATTGCCAATGCCTTTATCGAAAAAGTGGATCGCGAAAGCGATGATGAGCACTTCGAGTTGCTTAGATAATTGTATGAGCTTTCGATCCTGCCTGCGGGCAGGGTCGAAGGTTTGTTGTTCCAGATATCGATAAGCATTTGATGTAATTGAATATTTATCAATATAGAGAACTGAAAATATGCGGAGCATCCGTAAGGAGGAAATATGGGAACTGCACTAAAGGTAGACACTGATCTGCTGCTTTCATCGAAAAGCTGCTCCCACTCCTCAGGTGAGCAGAAGCTCTGCACAAAGTCCGGTGGCGGGGAAAGTTGTGCTTTCGATGGAGCTTACGTTGTATTAAATCCCATTCGCGATGCGGCGCATCTGGTTCATGGTAGCATCGTATGTGCAGCTCATAGCTATGAAACCCGGGGGTCCAGATCCACCGGTTCCCATATGTATCGCAACGGATTTACCACGGATCTATCGGAGATAGATATCATATATGGCGGAGAAGAAAAACTCTACAATGCCATTCTCTATATTGCAGAGCACTATTCTCCTTCAGCGATTTTTGTATATTCAACATGCGTGCCGGGAGTGACCGGTGAGGATATTGAACTGATCTGCAAAAGGGCAGGGGAAAAGATATCCATGCCCGCCATCCCTGTAGTCGCGCCGGGTTTTCTTGGAAGAAAGAACCTCGGGAATCGGATCGCGGGTGAAGTCCTTTTGAACCATGTGGTTGGCAAAGCCGAGCCTCCCGCGGATTATCTCAGTGGCCCTACCGTAAACCTTCTGGGCGAGTATAACATTGCCGGTGAAAATGCAGAGATCATCAGAGTGCTGGAACGGGTGGGATTTCGCGTTCTGGCCAAAATAACAGGAGATTCAGATTTCCAGGAGATCACTTATGCACATCGATCCAGCGTGAATCTTCTGGTTTGCGGTAGGGCTCTTGTGAACCTTGCCGAGGGCATGAATGAACGTTATGGAATTCCATTTTCTGAAGTCTCTTTTTTTGGTATGGCCAATACGTCTCACGCTCTTCGGACTGCTGCCGAACTTCATGGAGGCGATGCCCTTCGTGTTCAATGTGAAAACGTGATAGCGGAGGAAGAAAGCCGCACCATGGCTCTGCTGGAAGTCTTTCGCAAACGCTTGCGTGGAACCAAAACCGTGGTCTATACCGGAGGCGTGAAAAGCTGGAGCCTCATCTCCGCCCTGAACGATCTTGGAATGGAAGTAACCGCCTGCGGTACAAAGAAATCATCTCAGAGTGATATTGAAAAAATCAAATCATGGATTGGAGAAGAGCGACTTTTGAACGATACCTCTCCCACCAATCTTATGAGAGTTTATCGAGAAACCGGAGCAGATATTCTCATTGCCGGAGGTCGCAATCAGTATCTGGCTGCAAAAGAGCGTATTCCTTTCATCGATGTGAATCAGGAAAAACATACGCCGTACGCAGGTTATGGCGGTCTTGTGAACCTGGCCCGTGATATTGTTACAACTATGGACTCTCCCGTCTGGAGAGCAGTTCGTGGAGGTGCACCATGGGAAGCTTAGATTCGGTAGTAAAAGAGTATGGCAGTTTCCTGAAATCGTCGTCTGCAATGGCGCAGCCCGATGTCCATGGGAATCATGGAAAACCCCTTCAGGTCAATCCTGTAAAAGTGAGTCCAGCCATGGGTGCGGCTGTGGCTCTCCATGGTTTTCAAAAAGCAATGCCTCTTTTTCATGCGGGGCCCGGGTGCAGTTTTTTAAGCAAAGTTCTTCTCACACAGCATACCAGAGAGCCTGTCGCATTGCTGGGAAGCGATATTCAGGAGATGACCACTATCATGGGAGGCTGGGAGCACCTGGAAAAAAAGGCTCTGGAAATCCTGACAAAGCAAAAACCAGCTATTCTTGCCATCATCAGCACTGCGTTATCCGAGGTGAGAGGGGAAGATGTATCAGGTGTGGTAGAGCGTCTTTCGGAACAGGGGCATGGGAATGTAATTCAGGTCCATGCACCCGATTTCAAGGGAGGCTTCGCGGAGGGTTTCGGCGCTACTGTGGAGACCATTGTTCGTAAGTTTGCAACGTCCGGTGTGCGATCTGAGAGAATGGTCAATGTTCTTATGGCTCCCTATATGACTGCAGCTGATGCGGAAGAAATTCGCTATCTGTTTTCACTTCTGGGCCTGGAGGCCAACGTTCTACCTGACTTATCCAGCGCCCTGGATGGATCTAAAGAGCGCTTTTCTGCCATGTCGTTGAGCGGAAGCTCTCTGGACGAGGTGAAACGTGCAGGATCAGCATCTGCCACCTTTGTTTTGGGATCATCCCTACAGGGAGCCGGGAAATATCTGGAGAAAGAGTTTGGCATTCCTTTTTTTGCATTCAACGGGCTTACAGGGATTGGTGCCACCGATGAACTGATTACGCAAATTGTCTCTCTTTATGGCGTGAAGGTGCCGTCGCAGATTACATCCTGGCGCAATCGACTGCGCGATGCTATGGTCGATATGCATCTGATGATGGGAGGGCGCCGCGCAGCTGTGGCACTGGAGAGCGATCATCTTCTCTCTCTTCTCCCTTTTCTCAACGAGATGGGCATTGCAACCCCCCTTGTATTTTCCGCATTCCCCACTCCGGCATTGAAGCTGCGTTATCCCCATGTGATCCCGGGAGATCTGGAAGACATTGAAAAGGGGATTGAAGAAGTGAAGCAATGTGCAGAAGGAGACAAACCCATGG
>JBNLFC010000102.1:0-10020 GCA_050305335.1 Leptospirales bacterium | reverse complement strand
AAAGTGTAGAAATCCCCTCCCATAATCCATAGACTGCCCTATGACTCCGATAGATCCCTCCCTCTCTCCGCCAGGACCAACACCCACAAAGCCTGACCGACGCCCCGCACCGCCTGCCAGGCCAGACACAGATCCGGAGAGACAGCCCGACCCATCGAGAAAGCCACAACCTGCACCTGAAAGACCCTCTCCACGTCCAGGAAGGGAGCCCCATCCTGTTACCGACCCACGCAACTATCTGGAACGCCTTTCCGCTGAATATTATCATACGTTATCACCATCTTTAAAAGATTTGCTTTCCGATGCTGTTCCTTTCGCATTACCTGGCTGCGACCTCGCTACTGGAGTGCTGGACGAAAAAATCAGTCGGGCACGAGAAGATACTTTCCAGCGATGGAGCGAAAAATCAAAACCATATCCTGAAAGAGCGACCCACAGAGAACTTCTGGAAAAACAGAAAGGGCTGGAACAGGAAATTAAACTCGTCATTCACAACTATCTCCATGAAGTGATGGGAGGTCTCTATCCTTCCGTCGAAAAAAACCTGGATCTCCAGTGGAAGGATCCTTACGACCTTTCTCAGCCTGAAGAACAGAAATTTGCAGAGAGTGCACGCTTTGAACGCACAAAAGAGCTTCCGCAAATGGAAAACGAAGAACTGGAATATACAAAGAGCACCATACGTCGATCAGAGCTCTACTACCAACTTCTTCAGGGATTCGGCATTCTCTACATGGATGGTTTTTTTCGCATGATGCGCAGTGATTTGAAACGCATCGGCAGCGAACTTGATTTATTATACGAAAGATATCATTTGAACGGCCACAACACGCATCACCGGGTCTTTTACGACGTAATGACCGGCCGCACACTTCCCCCGGGCATTGACCAGAAAATGGAAGAAAACAAAAGCGAGGGTAGGGTCTGGCATACTACTGATCCCGTTGTAGATGAATCCTCCGGAAACGTAATGGACATCCATACCCGCGCCCATGCTCGCTCACCGGTCGGTGTAGTTCTGGTCCATGAGGCTCTCAAAGGTGCCTTTCAACTTCTCACCCCATGGGCAAGATTGAATGAAAACTACCTGAATCAGAACGAGATGAATCTTTTGCGAACTGCTCTCAACTCGTACTGGGCCGAAATTCGCCAGTTTGTCATGGGCAGCTCTTTTTTCACCATGTTTCAGCAAGGACTGGAATCCGTGGGTATAAGCTCCTCACCCGCCTCTTCCGATTTTTATCTGGCAGTGCAGAACTTTATACTGGCCGAAGAGAAGCATTATACACGCTTTCTTCATATCATACTCAACAGTAGTGAAGTGGATGAGATGGAAGCATTGCAACTGCGAAGAATTCTTCTCGCACCCCTTGCATCTTCCCCCGAGCAATTGGCTTGACCCTGATCGGTGCAAGATGGTTATAGGAAAGGATATGCTTGAGCAAGATCCCTTTTACATACAATTGAAACAGACGCTGCAATCTCGACTCGAGAAAGACCAGCCACGGTTTCACGCCTATTCCGTGACCATTCGTAAGAGCCGCTCGCTGCAGAATTTACTCATCGGTGATGATGAAACAGGAATTCAATCTTACCAGGATCGTGACGTTGATGAGCTCTCCTATTCCATGACCGTTTACTCGCGCCATGGCGAGCAAAACGAAAATATGGGTCAGTTTTACATGAGTCTGGACCCGATGACTCCTTTAGAAGAGCAAATCCAGATGGCCTTTGAAGGATCACTTATGGTTTGCAATCCTCCATGGACGCTCGCAAAGCCACCCGAAAAAGGTTATATGAATGTCATCAACCATGATCCGACTATTATGGAAAACCAGGAAGCTGTACGGACCCGACTCCTGTCAGAGATAGCAAGCTGCGCAAGAAACTTAAAAGAAGTAAAACTCAACAGCGCCGAACTTTACGTAAATCTATCGGAGAGCTTAACGCAGACTTCCGGCGGGCTTACACTGCCGGAAGCCTCAACTGATATCTACTTTGAAGCGGCTATGGAGCAATCAAAGGGTGTTTTTGCTCATGACATTCATGCAAAGAAGGCGGCGAATGAAGGAAAACTCAACTTCAACACCCAGGAGGTGCACCGTTATTTTAAAGGTGTTACCGTAGCCGAAATGGATGTTCCCGGCTATTTTCACCTTATGGAAGAGGAAACCCTCTCACTGGGAGCGACCCTGCTCCCGATGACTTCTCAAAATGCTACACTGATCGTTGACGAGGAGGTCATTGCGAGTTTTTTAAATGCCATTCAGGACCAGCTGAGCGCCGATGCCGAATATAACCGATTCCCTCACTTATTGCCCGAAAATGCAATTGCCAGAAGCTCTGATGGAGGCAAAGTAGATGGAGATTTGCTGAACCTCACCCTTGACCCCTTGATTCCCTCAATGGTCAAAAGCACCCCTTTTACATCCGAAGGCCTGGCAGCACAAAAGGCTGATGTGATTGTGAATGGCATTGTGAAACACCAGATCATAGGCAATAGAATGGGCCAATACTTAAAAAAAGAACCCAACGGCATTGCGGGCAACCATCTTGTTCCTGCTGGCAATTACACAAAAAGTGAACTGATTGCAATGGAACCCGAATGCATTGAGATATTGAGCTTCTCCTCCCTGTTGATCAACCCACGTACCCTTACCTGGTCCAGCGAAATCAAGCTGGGAAGGCTCTATCGCGACGGCAAAGCCGTGGCCCTTTTAAAGGGAGGCGTAGCCTCCGGGGATATCAGGGAGCATCTGCTTTCAATGCGATTTTCTTCAAATATTGTGACGCGCAATGCACCTGCCGACTCCTGGCATTCAGCTGTGGGTTACAAGGGTCCCGATGCAATGTTGATTCGTCGGGGAGCCAGGATTGCAGGAGGTCATTAATGACGCATAACGCAAATTGTTTTAAAAACGCGCCCCACCCGCTTACGGGTGGTTGGGGAGGGTGGTGGGAAATACCGATGCTTTCGCAAAGAGAAGTGCTTTTTACCACACTTACGCCAAAAAGTCAAACACGAACCGTGCCCTGGCAATAAATGTCACACCCTTGAGTTGTAATGGAGAGTTTGTCCCATGAGTTTAAAGAATCACAGTAATGCCAAAACTGGCAAAATTCGCCCCGCTTTCCCACAGCACCTGGAGGCACTCCGGGCAATAATGAAGAAAGTCCTTGGAACTCTCCAGGATGGAGCCGATGAACGCCACTACTCCTTTGTCTGGTTGGAGGAGAGCCGGGGCATGAGCGTTATATCCGCTAGAGTTGAAAACATTGCTTCTTCGGTCGATCGCGGTATGGTTCTTCGCATCCTTAAGGGTAAAAAAAACTTTGAAGCCGCCACCAACCGACTGGATGAACAACATCTTCTGAAACTGGCCAGCAACCTTCGCAGTGAGGCCGATGCTTACCATCCTGCTGAAGGGAATCCGCCTGCTTATCGCCCAACAACGCTCACAGAAGAGATTGAAGCTGGTTTACCAGAAGAAATTGTGGTACAGATCCCTTCTGGTGCCGATCACTCCACACCGGTTCACTTTTCTCCCATATGCGAAACAGATCCTTACAGAACAGAGATCACCGACATGCGCAAGCGCGCTGTAGAGTATCGAGAGAAAATTACAGAACTTTCCGAAAGGTTTCCGGAACGAAAAGAAGATGAGCATCTGGCCGATGTTCGTGTCTCAGTTCGTCTATCGATTAGAACGCAGATTTTTATGGATCGAAGTCGAAACATTTCACAAACCTTACCGGTCTCGCTTTTTTACGGGATGGGAATCTCCACACAGGGTCACTTTGGGAGGACCATACGTGGAGGGCTCGGAAGTTTAGAGATTGCGCTGCCTGATGAAGAAAATCTCAAAGACTCTGCCTTCACCCCATTCATGCTCGGTCGCGCAGAACGGATTAAACCCGGCCGCTATCGCGTGATCACCGGGCCTGACGTGACCGGTGTAATCGCACACGAAGCCTTCGGCCACACTCAGGAAGGCGATACCTGCATGAAAGGAAGGAGTATTGCACCTCCGCTACGTGATTCCAACGTCAAGGTGGGAAATGACGAAGCAACCATAATAAATTTCGCTGGCATCTACTCCATGGAGGGTGCCTCTTTTGGTACCAATGGCAGTTATTACTTCGACCATGAGGGCCAGCTTGCCAGGCCCCAGGCGATACTCAATAAAGGATATCTTTCAACACCGATGACCGATCTTCTCGCAGCCAGAATTCTGAAGGCTCCGAGAACCGCGAATGGCAAACGGGAATCCTGGAAGCGTCCACTCATGACGCGTCAGACCAACACATATTTCACTCCTGGAGACAAAACCCTGGATGAATTGATCGAAATGGCGGGCAATGGATACCTGGCCCAGCATGCACACGGCGGTATGGAGGATCCCAAAGGAGGTAGCCTCACAGCTGGAACAGAATACCTGCAAGAGATCAAGGATGGGAAACTTACAGGCAAGATCTTTCTGGGACCAAGCGGTGGTCATGTGGAATTGAGCGATCCTGTCTTTACTTTACTCGGTTCCATCCTGGGGAAAAGCCGCGTGAATCATCCCGACCAGATACCGGTGAACAAATACGGTGGATGCGGAAAATATCATAAGGAGTCCGTAGATGCTGGTAGCGGTGGGCCCTACATCCTCTGGGAAAGCATCAACTGTGGTTGAGCAGTGAAACCCATAAAGAATCTCTATTCCGGAAGAAAAAAGCAAGCAATTAGCTTTATAGTTTTGTGCCACAATGCTTACAATATATCGCATCGCTGTCATGCCTTTCGGCACCGCATTTAGAACAAACATGCATGGATAGTCTCTGTTGTTTTACGGCTGTCATTTCTGCGGTTACAATTCCAGTTGGCACAGCAATGATTCCATAACCCAGCACCATAATAATGGAAGCTATCGCCTGCCCCAGTGGTGTAGAAGGAGAAATATCGCCATATCCGACCGTGGTAAGGGTCACAATCGCCCAGTACACTGAACGAGGAATACTTGTAAAACCGTTTGCTTCGCCCTCCACAACATACATGATCGAACCAAAGATCACAACCAATGTCAATACTGCGAACACAAATACAATGATCTTTCGCTTACTTCCCCTCAAGGCCGCAACCAACATCCTTGCTTCACCAACATATTGCACCAACTTCAAAACCCTGAAAATTCTGAGTAATCGCAATATACGAATTACTAAAAAATATTGACTACCAGGAAGAAACAAACTAAAATAGGATGGAAGGACGGCCAGCAAATCTACAATTCCGAAAAAACTGATGGCATACTTGATTGGTTTTCTAATGCTTATCAATCTTAAGAAATACTCGATTGTAAACAGTATTGTAAAAATCCATTCCAGAGTATGAAGTTCAAATCCATATCCAGAGTTCACTGTGGCAACACTGTCCAGCATTACCACCAGAACACTGAGCAGAATCGAAATAATTAAGCATATATCGAATAGTTTCCCTACCCGGGTATCTGCCTCAAAAATAACCTTATGGATTTTGAACCGCCACCCGCCACCATTCATCTTTTTCATCACGTTTTTCCGTATATCTGGAACCGAATTCATTGGTCGCATGACGATGGAGCCATATCGTCTGATGGGTATTCAGAGCTTTTTTGAGCGACAATCGTATTTTTTGTAAAATAAACTGAAAAAGGAGGATCACTATCTGTCAGAAAAAACAAAAAAGACCGGAATCATTTTGATAACCGGTCTTGTGCTTCAGTTTTCTTGTGTATCGGTTTTTATCTTTATGGGTTTTTGCTTGTGGAAGCGGCAGCTCTCGCCTGGAGACGGCTCTGACCGCTTTCAAAGTCTCCTTTTTCATTTGAATCTCTCCTCACTGTATTGAGATCATTTTAAATCCACAACCAGCGCGTGCCCCTTTTCGCTTTTATCCATTCCCAGGCTCATAAAAGGGAATTCAACCAGATAAACAGTGCCAATTTTCAATATTTGCAGGTTACTACTTTTTCCCGTGCTTTTATTGATCATGGTCGCCTTTACCGGCTCAGAAAATCCGGATAAATAAATCTGATAGCGCGCGCTTGAAAGTATAGCTTTTCCAATATTTTCAAACTCCTGGCCGCCCGATGGGTCACCGCCCTCTTCTCCCTCCGGTCCGGACTTTTTCTTTTCCTTCTTATCCGGAGCAAAAGTAAAAATGATTTTTTTGCCTTTTACTTCAGGAAGGAGATTAAATTGATCTTCTTCTTCCAATTTTGTTCCTGGTTTCGCATTGAAAGATATATCAATACCGGCGTCATTTTCCGAATTGATATTTTTCACCACAAGATCCTTCACTTTGCCTTTCCATTTCACGGAAAGCTCCGATTGAGCATTTTCTAGTTTTTCACTCAGACTCTCTTCTGGAGGATCTTCTGCACCGGAAGGACCGTCCGCGGAATTCTTTTTATCGGACATTTCCATAAGGGCGCGGGACATAGTAAAACGCCAGCGAATGGAAAGTGTCCCATCGTCATTCAATCCTACAAAGTGAAAGATATTAAAACATCCGCTCAGAGAGAAAAACAGTGGAATGAGAAGCAATCGTGAGAACTTTTTCATGGTGCCTTAATGGACGTTCCATAATAAAAGAAATC
The DNA here is from genome assembly GCA_050305335.1 of Leptospirales bacterium. GTDB lineage: Bacteria > Spirochaetota > Leptospiria > Leptospirales > Leptonemataceae > JBNLFC01. The sequence goes on along the minus strand of JBNLFC010000102.1, from coordinate 3,400 downwards.
AAGCAAAAAAAGTGTGTGCTTGTTATTGTGGAGACAACAATTTCCCGGAGTAGTCTACGCTCTGAGTGTGACAGGATTGATCTTGACGTGAGCCAGGTTTTCTGATACTGGCTGAAAAACTGGCCCAAGACGCGTCAAGTTTGATTGCCCTTTGGTACTCCACTCCCAACCGGGGGGCAAGTCTTGCCCTGAGAGCGATGCTCAGGGAATCATTTTTTTTCCCAGCGCCTTTCTCACAAGTAGAGCATCTCGCAGGGCATGAGCATCATGTGTACGGATATAGTCTGCACCCTGGTCAGCAGCGAACAATTCGGCTGAAAGGGTGGCGGCCCCCCGCATTTCCACAGAACGATCGGTCACACTTCCCAGAAAAGATTTTCTGGAAACGGAGATGAGTACCGGCAATTGAAATTGCTCTTTGAGTTGAGCAATACGCTGCAAAACAAAAAACGATGCGTCCGGGTTGGCCCCCAGAAAAAAACCCATCCCTGGATCCAGAATCAGGCGGCTCCTGGAAACCCCGGCCTGAACCATTGACGTTATACGATCATTAAAAAACCTGATCATGGAGTTCCAGAGCCAGGGAAGGTCACTAACAGCATCCGTGGTTGCGATTCCCTTTCTCTGTATGGAATGCATAAGAATCAGTTTGCATGATGCACCGGCCAGTTCTTCGTAAATCTCGGGGTCAGGGAAGGCCTGAATGTCGTTGATGTATTCCACGTCCATGGCCAGGCAAAAACGCTGGACTTCCGTCTGAAAGGTATCCACTGAAATGGGAATACCTCTTTTTTTTAACTCTCCAATGACAGGAGTCAGACGTTCCTTTTCAATGCCCGGAGTAACCACGTGGGCTGCCGGGTTACTGGAACAGGCTCCCAGATCTACCAGATCTGCTCCTTTCTCCATTAACCTCAAAGCATGATCGATAGCATCCTGGCCGTTCAGGAATTTCCCACCATCCGAAAAAGAGTCCTCAGTAATATTCACGATGCCAAGAATATGCGGTATTGCCATAAAAACGTCCTGAAGCGAGAAAGGTTTCGTGTCACTTCCTTTATGAAAAGGAGAAACGCGAAACATCGCGATCAATAACTTTTCTGCAAAAGTACAGAAGAAATCGAAAATATCACTTCCTATCTGGATATATACATGATTTCCTGACTGATCAACGGACTCGTATTTAAGGCAAATTCAGACGCCATTGAGAGAGGGATTGTATGAATGAGATGCATGATCACGGCGATGAGATCATGGAAGAGATGGAGAGAAGGTACTATCTCACATTTCTTTTGACTGAAGAGATGGAGGATGAATCCCTCTATGACGAACTGGACTCCATTGCCAGCCGAATGGAGAAAGAAGAAGCAGGGGCGGAAGAGGCTTTTCAAGCTTATGAGACCAAGATCCTCACCCACTATAAGCAAAAATTTCCCGCACCAGAGATTGAAGCTGTTCCCGAAGCAGCATCCCTGCTACAGAGTCGCCTCTACCTGCTCTATTTTGTAGCGGAACTGGATGAGGATGCTGACTGGAAAAAAGAACTGCTGGATCTGGCAAAAGAAATCAAGGACGCATCCCCTTCACGCCTTGAAGAGATCGATGAAGATCTGGCCTTGATGGAAGAGGATGTAATTTTATACTACTTCGGCGAAGATGAAGACGAAGAAGAGGAGGAGGAGACGGAAGACGAAGAAGAGGAGGAGTAATCCTTTCATTTTAATCGTGCACTATAACCTCTACTCCCTCAGAAGGTGGGGGGTTTCATTCCAGGATACCATCCTGTAAATCCCCTCCCCTGCCACTGAGCTTCGAAATCGGCTGAAACCGGTGTTATTTTGCATAATCTTTAGTGCAAAGTGGCCATCAGCTCCCAGAAGCCGGGCTGCCATACATCGATTCATATTCCCATGAGATACAATGCCAATGCGGTAGACACCATCCTGACCTGCAGGAGAAATAGAGTAAGTCGCATAACTCTTTTCCAGTTCCGATAGAAAAAGGTCTGCCCTCCCGATCAATTCATTCACCGACTCTCCTCCTCCCGGATAGGGATAGGAAGGGTCAGTGCGGAGCCTGTGCATGGTCAACTCGTCAATTTCTGTAAGTTTTTTGCCTTCCAGATCGCCGCAGTGGATCTCACGAATGCGATCATCCATCTGCTGACCAATGGAAAAATCTCCCATAGCCTCCAGTATTAGTGCTGAGGTCTTCATTGCTCTCGGCTGGGGAGACGTAATCCAGCGATCAAACCGAACTTCACTTCTTTTAAGAAACTCACCAAGATTTCGTGCATCTTCCGCACCCTGCTCGGTCAGATCAGAATCAAGACTACCCTGAATCTTACCTGATCTATTGAACTCAGTCTGTCCATGTCGAATAATAAAAAATTCCATGCTTTTCATGAAAAATCTCCTGAGGTTACTGAGCAATCTGTAATGGCTTAATCATCTGTAAACCCCGAAACTGATGGGAAAATCACCAGCAAGGGATAGACCTCCGGGATCGCTTTATGAAAATTGACAATAGATTCTCTTCGGAGTGCATGTGTGAGTGATCCTTATATCGCTGCAAGTGAACTACTACAAAAGAGCCCCGATCTTTTAGATCAAGTGCGAACCAGGTTGGATTCCCTGGAAGAAATCCTGCCTGGACTGGGCGATCGACTGCTGGTAATGCAAAGCGAAGGGTTGCGGATCGATTCCAAAGATGGGTACCGCGATCTGGTTACAGCTGCAGATCTGGAAAGCGAAGCAACACTCACCAGTTTCATCGAAGCTCACTTCCCGGAAGATAGTATTCTTGGCGAGGAGGGTACCCGCCGTGGAGAAAAGGACCAGGGGTTTCTGTGGGTTATCGATCCAGTAGATGGCACGGTCAATTACGCCCATGGCATTCCCTTTTTTACAATATCAGTGGGCATTGTCTACAAAGGACTTCCTGTTGGCGGACGGGTGAGCATCCCTGCTATGGGGGAACACTACACAGGTATCGTCGGTCTCTCCGGCAAAAAAAACGAAAAAGCTCTTCAAGTATCCTCTGTGAGCGATCTCAAACACGCAATTGTGGTTACGGGATTTCCCTATGATCGCGAGCCAATTCTGGATGCATTGATGGAGGCCGTGCAAAACGTTCTGGGCAGCTCCCTGGGACTCCGTCGCACAGGGTCTGCCTCACTGGATCTCTGCTATCTTGCCGAAGGTCGCTTTGATGCATACTACGAAGCCACCCTCAAACCCTGGGACACCTGCGCCGCATATGTGATCGCACGCTGTGCGGGAGCAACCATTACAGACTTCCAGGGCAATCCGTATCATCCTCTCCATTCAAAAACGCTTGCTGCGAGTGATGGAAAGTTTCACGAGGAATTGCTACAGACGATCTCGCCTTTGAGAGATCG
>JBNLFC010000101.1:0-10028 GCA_050305335.1 Leptospirales bacterium | reverse complement strand
AAAGATAAATATTCTTAATGGCAGGTCTTTCCAGGGAAAGGGTATAATCGGAGGGAGACAGGATCAGCAGTGCCAGTATAAAAGGAAACCAGAGGATCGAAATTCTGATTGCGCTATTTTTTTTTTGTCCGGTGAAGAGAGCTGTGAACCAGATGAGAAAAACAGAGATGGCGGCCACAGTATAGAGTTGTAGACTCTGCCATAGTATCCCTTCCTGAAAAGAGGTCGCGTTGTAGAGGCCTGCACAGAAGACATTATAAAACCCCACACTCAAAGAGAGAAGAGCAAAAGGGAGATGTTCCCGTATTTGGCGACGTTTGGAGTAAAAATAAAGAAAGACGGCACCCATAAACAAGTTTATAGATGCCATGATGATGTTTGGCATTGCGATAGTATTCATGATCCTGTTTCTCTCAAAAAAGGAAACGCAGTAATGCTACAGACACTGGACGCAAGATCACAAATTTCTTCTACAGGAAAGATCACAGATCAAGCATTTTCCAGGAATGCTGTATCAAAAAGGGATCTATCCTTATTTCTTCGTATGATAGAACAGGGAAATGACGGTAGGAGTTAGCGAATCATGCTTTTCGGAGCCTGGACCAGTTCGATCAAAACCCCCTCCCCGCTAAAAGGGTGGCTTTCGTTGCCCCTGGGATGGATGAAGGCCACATCATGACCCGCCGCGCCCGGTCGAATACCACCGGGCGCAAATCGAACTCCCCTGTTCTCCAGATAGGAGACGGCTTTTTCCAGGTGATCTACCCACAATCCAATGTGATGAAGTGCCGGTGTATGTACACGGGGGGAGCTTTCGGCATCAAAAGGCTCCATCAGATCTATCTCCACACGGCATTCACCGACACCAAGCTCGAGCCTTGTCTCTTTAAGATTCTCGCTAACGCTGGAAAATTCTCCAACGGTGGTCAGTCCGAACAGTGTTTGCCAGAGGTGAAGCAGGGGCTCCCGTGACAGACCACCTACTGCAATGTGCTGTAAGCCAAGAATGCGAAAACCTGATGAATTCATAGAAGCGCCAGATCAAGAAGTCAGGGGTATCCCTGCCAGCAACCCTGAGTTGAATTGTATAGTTTACCGACCATATAAAGGTCATGAAGAAAATAAAAAAAACTCAGGGCCGGTTTACATTGCAAAGACTCTGCAGAAAAAGCAGCCTGCACCTCCGAAAGCGCCCCATCCCCAACGTTATGGGAAAAGTATTTTTTCGCCTTCGGGTGGGGATATGCTTTCTTTTCAGCAGGTGCCACAACGGTAGTATGTGTCGCCTGCGGTCAAGGTCAACCCGATTTTGACCATTTTTGTCCGTGTGGAAAATTAAAGTGGAGTATCACAGGTTTTTACTTTCTGCAAGTTTCAACTTTTTCGCCTCCGCCTGGAAGCAGGCTATGGATGGTTTCTTTCATTTATTTCAAGTAACGTCATATCGGGGAAGCCCCCCGGCATATTCCCGGGATGAATCATAGGCCAATACGGATTGCCATATTCCCATGGGGATGGCGGTTCTCCAACATCAACTGATGAGCCAGACCGGTCTCTTCAAAGGAAAAGGTTCGGGACAATACCGGTTGCAACCTTTTCTCCTTCACAAGGGCATTCACAGCCTGGCACTCATCCAGCGAAGCAAAGTGGGACCCCTGGATTCGTTTTTGCTTCATCCAGAGGTAACGTAAATCGAATGAGCCTGTGTATCCTGTGGTGCCACCACAGGTAACTACCATACCCCCTGGTTTACAAAGGAAAAGCGAAGTGGCCATGGTAGACTCCCCTGGATGCTCTAAAACAATGGAAGGTGCCTCACCTCCAGTATAAGAGAGAATCTCCCTGGCCAGTCTCTTTGTCTCGTCGCGAAAAAGAAGCTGCTCGGGAGCGTCTCCGGGCCCCTGGGGAACCAGACCCCAGTGGCGATACTCGTTACGATTGATGGTGGCAATGGCACCAAGGTCATTGCATGTTTTGATCTTATCTTCGGAACTGACCATGGCAATGGCTCTACCTCCGGACTCACGAACCAGCTGAATGGCCATGACCCCCAATCCGCCCGCGCCACCCCAGACCAGAACAACGTCGCCCGGCTTCATCACATTGGGCTGCCAGCGAAAGAGCATACGATAAATCGTGGCTCCGGTCAACATATACACAGCAGATTCTTCCCAGCTTAGATGCTGTATGCGAGGAAGGCACTGGTATCCCTTGACTATACTGAATTGAGCAAAGGCTCCCCAGTTAGTCTCAAATCCCCAGGCCTTGAATCCGGGCGATAGAACTACATCGCCACCCGCCTGGATTTCAGGATCATTCGCATCCCAGACACCACCCTGAATCACTACTTCATCACCTACTTTTACGTTTGAAACGCTGCTTCCCACACTATATACGATTCCCGAGGCCTCGGAACCTCCAATATGAAAGTCCAGCGGATCTCCGTGTTTCATGCGATAGGCGATCAAATCCACCGAATATCCCTGCGCCGCAAATACGTTATTGTAGTTCACGCCAGCTGCCATAACGGCAATGAGGACTTCATCGTTTTTTATCTCCGGAACCTCTACCTCCTCCAGTTGAAAAGCAGATCGGGGCTCGCCATATTTCTCACGACGAATTACCTGAGCTGCCATACGCCTGGGAACAACTCCCACAGGAGGCAACGAACCGATGGCTACAGTGTCCGGTCGCATTAAATCTTCCTCTCCCTGTCATTCCAGTAGGGCTCGCGCAATTGACGGCGAAGAACCTTGCCCGACGGATTTCTGGGAAGCTCCGCGGCAAACTGAATTTCCGAAGGCACCCGATAGCCAGCCATGCGTTCCCTGCACCAGCTTTGAATTTCCTCAGCTTTAAGTTTTATGCTCCGGGCAGTGAGAAAAGCAACAATCCTCTCGCCGAATTTCTCGTCAGGAGCGCCCACTACGGCTGCATCTGCAATATCCGGATGTTGCAAAAGTACCTTTTCGATCTCAGCAGGATAGATGTTGATCCCTCCGCTAACGATCATATCGTTCATGCGATCAATGAGATAGAGGTATCCCTCTTCGTCCATTGTGCCTACATCGCCTGTATGGAACCAGCCCGAGGCATCCAGAAAGTCCGACTTTTGCCAGTAACCTGCGGCCAGATTCCCTCCGCGGATCCAGACCTCTCCGGGATTCCCCGGCTTTGCATTTTCGCCATCAGGGGTCACAATGCGAATCTCCATACCGGCCACAGGCCGCCCCGCAGAAGAGAGGATTTCTCCCATCCGGTCTTGATCACTCATCTGAATTGCCCGCGAGTGATCATCATATCGCAAAAGTGTGGTAATGCCCGTGGTTTCCGTGAGACCATAGCCCTGGGTGAAGCCACAGGCAAAGGCGGCGCGGGCCGAATTCAAAAGCGGTGGGGATATGGGAGAGCCGCCGTAATGAATGTTTCGCAAAGAGGAGAAGTCATAGCGGCTTACGTCCGGCAATTGTAGTATGGCCTGAATCATGGCAGGTGCCAGAAAAACATTGGTTACGTGACGTTCAGCTATGGAGTGAGCCACATGGTGTGGATCGAATTTTGGCAGAAGAAGAGTAGAAACGCCATTGTATATTCCCAGCACCGCATAACCCGCACCTGCGATATTGAAAAGAGGTGCCACAATCATATTCACGCTTTCCGGCCCCATGCCGGGCAACTCACTGGATATCCCTTCAACCATATTCAGCATACTTTCATGAGTCACCAGAACACCCCTGGGGTAGCCGGTAGTACCCGACGTATAGAGCTGGATCAGAACGTCACTTCTATCGATCGCATTCTCTCTCCCGCTCATCGATGTGGGAGCGGGTGTTTCTCTAAAAAAATCTTCGATCTTATAGAGACTCAGTTTCTCTGCGTCCAGTTCACTCACTGGTTTTTCAAAGGATGAGCTATAAAAAAGATATCTGGAAGTAGAATCCGCGATCACATACTGCAGTTCTGTGGAAGTGAAGCGCCAGTTCAGGTAGACCGGCACGGCTCCCAGGGTCAGGGCTCCCAGCCAGAGCAGGAGCGCTTCCGGTGTGTTAAAATCGAGTATGGCAAAGCGGTCCCCCTTTTGCATGCCCTTTGATTGCAAAAGCCGACTTACCCTCTTTGCTTCCACACCTATCTCTCCATATGTATAATTGCGATTTTCATAGAGGATCGCAGGTCTTTCTGGATGGGCCATGCTCCTGAAATCAAACCATTGAGCTACGTTACCGATCATAGAATCACTCCTGTCAGCTATCCGTCGTTTCTATTATCTTGATTCAAAGCCCAGCTTAGATCGTATCCACCGCACACTGGAAGCTCTATACCCGTGACATATGAAGCAAGAGGGTCTGCAAGAAAGGCCACTGCGTGAGCCACCTCTTCCACTTTTGCCGCTCTTCGGAGTAGATTCAAGCTCTCCAGACGTTGAAACTGTTGAGGAGAGTATTCCTCCCGGAGTCCGGCAGTATCTATGAGTCCGGGCAGCACCATATTAGCCGTTATATTTTTATAACTATTTTCAATTGCAATGGTTTTTATCAATGACCCCAGAAGATTTTTCGATGCCGTATATTGCAGCTGTCCGGGGCCACCCATTTTGGAGATAATAGATCCTATGCCAATCCACCGACCGAATCGATTCTGGCTCTGGTGGGCCAGTGTCTCCGCAAGGATGGGCATTAAATAAGATACACTGGCCTCCACCCCCGTCCGGTCCCACTCAAAACGGCGGTCTGCGAGCTTCACGACACCGGGTCTGAAAGGAAGGTTAGCAACAACTACATCAGGAAAACCATACCTGGCGCACTCATCATACAACATTTGAATTCCCGCGGACGATTGCAGGTCGGCGCTGAGCATTCTATGGCCTTTGCCAGGAAGCGTATCTAAAAGGGAGAGAAGATCCTGACTGTTCCTTGCCACGACCGTAACACAGGCCCCTTTGAGAGCCAGCATTCGGGCAATGGCCCCTCCCAACCCCCGGCTTCCTCCACTGATGATTACGCGTTTTTCTTTCAATGGCACGGACATTGGATCTTCCATTGACTACTCCCCGGCCTCCTGGTAAAGTGCCGCTCCTCCCGCATAACCTGCTCCCACTGTGACCATAAGAATCAGATTCCCCGGCTTCACTCTGCCCTTTTTTTTCGCATCATCGTAGGCAAAGGGGATGGAGGCTGACACAATGTTGCCCGTTCTGGAAATCACTTCCACGACTTTTCTGTCGGGGATTCCCAGGTTATGGGCAACCTTTTTCATGATCTGTATATTAGCCTGGTGAGGAACAAAGAGGTCCACGTCAGAAGGACTCAATTTGCGTTGAGCGCAAACCTGAAGGGAGAGCTCGGTCATAGCCTCCACTGCATGGTCAAAGATTTGCCTTCCTTCTACCTGCATACGACTTGTGTGGAGTTGCTGCTTCACGGTTTCCAGGCTGGCCGGCATGGCACCGCCACCCGCGGGAGTGAGCATATTGTGGACATAGCTTCCATCGCTCCACAACTCACACTCCAGAAGTCCGGCATTGCCCTGGTATGGTACCAGAACAAAGGCTCCTGCCCCATCGGCGAAAAGGGGGACCAGAGCTCGATCATCGGCTCGAACGAATCTGGATTTTACTTCCGCTGCCACAACCAGCACATAACGCATGCCCGTAGCAACCAGACGGGCCCCATGGTCCAGGCCGAAAATAAAACTGGCACACGCGGCCTGAGTATCCGCTGCCGGGCAGGTGGCTCCCAGTAATCGCTGGACGTTAGATGCGGCAGCAGGAGAGGTCCAGTCCGGGGTGGAGCTGGTAAAGATGATCCGATCCAGATCCTCAGGAGAAATTCCTGCCTCTTCCAGTGCAACAAGAGCGGCTCTATGGGCCAGATGGCTGGCGGCCTCTTCCGGCGGGGCAAAGTGCCGGCTACGAACACCGGTTCGGTCATAAATGGATCTATCATCCGCATCCAGAGCGTAGCGATCAATGAGATTCCTGTTGGATACAGGCTCTCCAGGCAGGTATCCCCCACTTCCTGCAATTCTTACCCCCCAGGGATTCATTCCGCGTTTTTTAAAATTAGAAATCATTTATACGTTATATTTTTCCATCATCAAATTGTAAGGATCAGTCCACCCCGGGCAAGTCCCCCGCCCACGGCAATCCACATCAGACGATCTCCTGGTTTGAGACGGTTTTCATGTAAGGATTGATGCAGGGCATTTAGAATTCCGGCAGGCCCGAAGTTGGCATACCCGCCAACCATATCAATGACCCGACTCTGTTCAATGCGAGCGGATTTCGCTGTTATTTCGATCAACCTTCGATTCACCTGATGAGGCAAAAGAAAGTCAATGAGGGTCGAATCCATACCGCTCACTTCATAAAGTTGTCCGGGAAGACTCTTCCACAACTCCTCTATCCTGGACTCGCTTCTTGTGTCAATCTTTAAGAGGTATTCTTTCTCATCCACGGGCCCGGAAGGAGGAGGAAGAATGCCCGGTACTCCCATTGATTCGCTATAGCTGCCATCTGAGTCCAGATAGAAGCTGTTGAGGCCTCGAGGTTGCTCTGTGACCTTTCCCAGAATCAGTGCGGCAGCTCCGTCACCTGCCGCGTAAAGGTGGGAGGAGCTAAGATCCGTAACCTTTGATAGAGTATCACCTCCCACAATCATGACATTGCCGGCACCAGAAGCAAGGAATTGGTACGCAATAACCATGGCGTAGATGGCAGAGGAGCAACCAGATTTCATTTCAAATGCCGCGCAACGCATTCCCAGTCGGCCAGTCAGAATAGTAGCAACCGACGAGGTGTACCGGGGAGAAGTTGTGGTAAAGGCAATCACAAGATCAATCCCATCAGCAGGAATAGAAGCGGACTCTAACGCTTGCTGTGCGGCAGCCTCCATGAGGTCTACGGAAGTGGCTGATTTACTTGCAAGACTGTCGCCCGGGGTGTGGACCCAGAACCGTTTCTGAAAGCCATACTGTTTATAATAGTAATCAGGATCTTTTCCCTTTTCCTGGAAAGCAGTGGCCCATCGCGAACCAAATCTAAGTCTATGAATATCCTCATTGGTAAACCAGCGCCCATATTGCTCTGGAAAAGCAGTGCCTGTTGCTTTTACGCCAATACCTGGAATTTGTAGTTTTCCCCCCAAACCATTAAAAGTGTCCATAACCTGACCCATGAAGCACTTCCTCCCTCTGTCTGTAAGATAATGGACATGTCTGGACAGCGGTCTATAAGAAAATCAGGACAGCCAGCTTCTATGGTGATGGTCTATCACATAATAGTGGGAGTGCTTGAGCCGGGAGTGTACATGAACGTGGCTATGTTTTTGTTTGTTCTCCTCCTCGGTATGATGATGACGATGATGTTCATCGTGCTCGTGCCAGTGGGTGTGTTCACGGGGAAAGTGAGTATGCTGCAGAATATAAAGCTCTTCCTTACTCCTCCATAAAAATAGAATGAAGAAGAAGAGCAAAAAAGAACTGAAGGCAAGAAATAGAAATACGAGATGCATATCATAATATTTTCCGAGAAAACCGACGGCAGGATATGCTACAAGCCAGCCAGAGTGAGTCAAAGCAAAGTGGGCTGAAAAAAATGCTGAACGATCCTCCGTCCGACATGATTTTTTTATAAGCTGCCCTGCAGGAGTTTGTACCAGTGACCACCCCAGACCCAGAAAAAACCAGACTCCCATCAATAACGTATATTGATTCACAAAAAAGCCGGATGAAAAAGCGGCCGCCAGAATCCCGACACCCGAAAGCATAAGGAACCTTTCGCTGGACTTTGCCAGAAGCATTGGAGTCACAAATGCTCCCAGAATGGAACCCACACCTGCCATAAGAAATGCACTGGCCACCATGCTTTCCGTGCCCTTGAGAGAATCTTGTACAATGATAACTGTGTTCACTATGACCATGGCGCTGGCAAAGGAGACCGCATAATGGAGCGCAAGAGAGTATCGAAGTCTGGGAGTTTTTAAATAAGAGCTGATCCCGAATTGCATACGATACCAGATCCTCGCCGGCAGCTGGCTCTTTTCCATTGCAGGTAAAGTTGCGCCCAGAATGAGCAGACCCGAAAACAAAAAACTCACAGCATCCAGTACAAAAAGGTATGAGAAACTCATGTACGATAGAAGAATTCCAGCTATAACAGGACTCGCAATGTTTTCCATATCATAGGCAATTCTCGCAAAAGAGAGTGCACGGTTATACTCGCTCTCCTCTGGCAGTAGATCAGGGATGGTCGCCTGAAAGATGGGTGTAAAAGCGGCCGAAGCAAGATTCAGAAAAAAAATCAATGCATAAATGTGCCAGCTTTGAGTCGCCAGAAAAAAACCGAGCACGAGAAAAAATCGAACCAGATCCAGCAAGATCAGGAGAGTTTTCCGTGGTAAGAGGACTACAAAAGCAGAGATCAGAGGAGTAAAAAAAACAAAAACAACCATCTTAATGCCAAGAGCAATCCCCAGAAGAACGCCAGCATTCCCTCCTGCAATGGAGTATGCCAGAAGTGACAGAGCGATAGTGGAAACCCCGCTTCCTGCCAGAGAGATGATCTGCGCAAGAAAAAGCTTTCTATACTCTCTATTTCCGGGTATCCCGTGTAACATTTCAGTAACAATTCCTGAATCGCCTTCATCGCAAACGTTTTCTTTCTACTTCAAGAGACGGGCAAAAAGCGATAGACGCAGGTCTTCAGCCTGGCACTCTGCCCGCTAAAAAAGCATTGGAAAGCACGGTTACAGGACAGGCCATGAAAAAAAAAACAGTATTAATTCTTTGCACTGGCAACTCATGCCGCAGTCAGATGGCAGAGGCTCTGATCAACCATTTCTATAGCGATACACTCACTGCCTTCAGCGCAGGAACTCAGCCCGCAGGTCATGTTCATCCTATGGCCCTGGAAGCTTTAAAAGAAATTGGAATTGATCACAAAGGCCACTCCAAACATATGAACGAGCTTAAAGAAAATAAGTTCGACCTGGTCATTACGGTATGCGACTCCGCAGCTGAAGCTTGCCCTGTTTGGCCGGGCAACGTAAAAACAATTCACCACAGCTTCCCGGATCCTGCGCTCACTGGCAGGATCGATGATTTTCGATCCGTTCGTGATGGAATCCACCAGGCATTGCCTGAGCTTCTACTTCATTGTCAATGAATCCCCTTTTTGCCTGTCATTCAGGATTGTCAGCAATGCATCCAAAAAGAGGCTTACAACATGGCCTCGCCGGGCTGCCGGTTGAAAGAATTGACCGGTGAGCTGGACTGCGGGAAGAGAGATGGATATACTACTATGGGCAAAAATTGAAAGCGTTATGTTGAATGCAACGAACAAAATTATTATATTTTATTCAATATTATTGCTGGCTTTTTTTCACTCCATACAGCTGGCTGCCAGAGAGATCTCTCTACACGGAGAGACCAGATGCGGATGGTTCGTCAATCCCACTCCATCCAATGTCTGGTTGATCGACAGAGATGATCAATGGATCATCGGAGTTCAGGGAGGCTTTCAGGCAGAAGGGGATTGGCCCACCTTTTCCGACAAAGAATGGGTGAAAACCAACATCAACTACGGTTACGGTTGTGCATGTATGAAAGTTCAGGTCGACTCATCCTCTCACAGAATCCTTCGAATATTTTCTGCCGCATCAAGACCGTTGCTTGCCTGTCGAAAAGATCCATTCACCAGACAGAAAGAGCCTGGCGAATGACTAAACTAACGGAGCCTCCGTCATACTCACACGTTGCATAGAGACGTCCAATAAACTGGTTGACTCTCCCGGGCAGTTGCTTCCAGATAAAAGTATAGAATCTAGCCATTGCAACTACCATACATTGAACAAGATACACCTCAACAGCAACCTAGAGGTATGAAGGTGAAAACTAAGCTCAATCGAATCACTCTTTCTCTCATTCTATCTTCCACCCTTCTGTCCTGTGGACCTGGAGTCTTTAGCAATAGTTCATTCGACTCCAATCTCCTTCTGGGTCTGCTCCTGAATTACCTGAGGAGATCAATT
>JBNLFC010000100.1:0-10050 GCA_050305335.1 Leptospirales bacterium | reverse complement strand
GTGATATAGTTCCTAGAACGATTGAGCAGACCATCTATGCCATCTTTGTTATGATTCTGGGTGTGGGCATTTACGGCTATGTGATTGGTAATATCGCCAGTTTGCTGGCAAATATCGATGTGGCAAGGGCTCACTATAAAGAGCGTATGGATCGTATCAATGCGTTTTTAAAGTATCGCAACATCCCGGCTGACCTGGGGCACAAAATCACGCGTTATTATGACTATCTGTGGGAGAGTCGCCTTGGATATGACGAGAGCAGTGTCCTGGCGGACCTTCCCCTTTCGTTGAAGACTGAGGTGAGCCTTCACTTAAACAGAGACATTATTGAAAAGGTCCCTCTTTTCCATGGGGCCAGCGAAGAGCTGATCAGAAATCTGGTGACCCAGCTGAAGCCTATTGTCGTGACACCGGGAGATTTTATTTTTCGAAAGGGCGAGGCAGGCAACAATATGTTCTTCATCAATCGTGGAAACGTGGAAATCCTGAGCGAAGACGGTTCTCTGCTTGCCACACTCTCTTCTGGCGGTTTTTTTGGTGAAGTGGCTCTTCTAATCAATCAACCTCGTACAGCGAATGTCAGAGCCATGGAATTCTGCGATCTATATACTCTGGATAAGGAAAGTTTTGACAGAATTCTTGAGGGCTATCCCGATTTTGCGACAGGAATTCGGGAAATGGCTCGAAAGCGATATCGAACAGATATAGTGGATCAGTAGAACCTCTTTCGCCACTCTTATATGAGAAAGTTATCTCCAGAACAGCGAAGCACTTTGCGAACGATGGTTCTGTTTCTGTTCTTTTTACTATTGCTGGACCGTGTTGTTTTTGGGTATCTGATCTGGGCAGTTCCCGATGAGACCTCCTGGGCGAGTGAACCTTTTTTCCAATTCGAGTATCATCTGCAAAGGCTGGAAAAAGAGCGCAATAGAGAGCTTCATTCATCGGACAATGCTTTTTCCCGCAAAAAAATGATTCTCATTGTCGGTAGCTCTCTGGCGCAATATGACGTTTTGCCAGATCTGTGGGAGAAGGAGGCAGGCCGAAGTGTGGAAGTCAGGCTTTTTTCCCACCAGGGAATGAACTCCTACCAGCTGCTGGCCCTGAAAGATCGGCTTCTGGCTCTCGAGCCTGATCTGGTGATCCTGCCCGTCAATATGGTCGATCTGCGTCTGGAACGCCCTCTGGTGCTGGGTTTGATGGGCGATCTGGAAAATCCGCTCATGCGTCAGGCGGCACTGGATCTTCTAAATCGAGATATTCGAACGATATATGATTATTCCAGCGTGGCGCCGGAAGGAATGCTCCACGAATACGGTGGTTCACTCAGTTCTTCGGAGATTTCTGCTGCTCTGATGAAGAGTCTTTTTTTGTCCTATCGTTTTCGCGACTATGGATGGGTAGGATGGAAGACCTATCTCCAGAATCGTTTTTCCTCAGGAAGGAGTTATCTAAACTATAATGGGATCTCCGTAGAGGAGGGCAATGTAAATCATCGCGGCTGGACCGGTGAAATGTTTTCATTGGAAGTGACCGATGCGTTGCACAAAGAAGGAATGCTGGTGCAGGCACCGGACGAGCTCTTTATCAAGGCAGGTCGCTCCTCTGTTCATCTGGAGTGGAGCTCCGGGGAGTGTGAGGGGCGAGTCCGGCCAGAAGCAGGAAACTCCAGCAGTCGTTTGCCTCTGAAAAGAGGTTGGCAGCGAATATCGATGAATGGCCTGGCGGTTGGCCACAGATTTTGTTTTCGCATTAAACCTTCCGGGTTTTATTCCAAATTTTATGGTGATCGTCTGGCGTTGCGCCTCTCAAAAAATCTGGGCCTTAGCAGCCCTCGCAAAAATGCACTCAGACCCCTGAGGCGTGAGGATGAACGATATCTGAAGATGAGCTCTGGTGACTATGATCGATCTTTCCGGGATCGTATTCTGGATTTCAATCGATCGGGTACGGAATATCTGGCCTCTCTCTACAATGCAAAAACGGAGTGGTCCGGCCGTTCTTTTGATAGTGATCTTCCTGCAGCCAGAAGTTTTATTCGTTTCCAGAGAGACCTGCAGGAAGGGGGAGTGAGACTTCTAATTGTGAATGCGCCGGAAAATCCTCTTACTTTAGATCTTTACAGGAAATCAAAATGGTACGAAGGATATCTCTCCTTTCTGGCGAGCGGGGGGGGTGAGTTTCTGGATTGCTCCCGGCTTCTTCCGAAGCGATATTTTTATGATTACCATCATCTTTCTTACTATGGTGCGATAGCCTTCACTCGCATTCTTATAGATGCTACGGGACCGGTGAATCATCAAAAAACAGATTCTTCAGCTGTTCGGGATGCCGATGCCCGTTGTGTCGGCCATTTGAAATAGAAGCTCAACTGCCCGGTCACCTTCCTTGCTTCGTTGCAATGATTCATCATTGACATAGAGTTGAATATGGGATTGGAGCACATCCTCTTCCATGGATTGGGCATTGGCATGAATAAAGTCATGGGCAGCGAGAGGATTTCGCCTTGCTTCTAAAATACTCTCGCGAATTTTGCTATCAATCTGTTCGCGAACGTTTTCTGGAATATCATTCCTTACGGCAATGGCACCCAGTGGGATAGGGAGAGATGTTTTTGTTTCCCACCACTCACCCATATCTCTTACAGCAAAGAGGCCCTCTTTGCGGAAGGTGAAGCGCTCCTCATGAATGATTACTCCGTAATCTACTTCGCCTTTGCGCAGAAGAGGCATGATCAGGTCATAACGGGCAGACAAGAAGCGAATACGGTTCCACTCGATATGCGAATCTTTTAAAAAGAGGTGTAGCAGAAGATTGGCAGTGGTCCACTGACCTGGAATGAGAATGGTAAGCGGTCTGGAAGAGCGATTCAACTTTTCTTTAAGCTCCTCCAGCATGGGAGGACCTTCCGGTCTCATAGAGCCACCGGTAATCAAGAGAGGGCCGCAACCCCTCCCCAGCGCGCCTCCGGAGGAGAGCAGGGTATATTGGTTGCGAAGTTTGGCCATGGCAAAGTAAGAGAGTTTGGAAATGGCGTGAGTCTGGCCTTCAATGGCCCGACGATTCAGCTCCTCCACATCGGCCAGGTGTAGAGTAATATGATGCGAAGTGAAGTCGGGTTCCAGAAATTTATGAAAGATAAAGGTGTCGTTGGGGCATGGTGATATGGCCAGATCCAGTTCCATACTCCATTCACAGAATGAAAGGGTCGTCTTGCAAGTAAGAACTCATTTCAAAACCCCGGGAGGGTTCTCACAGAACCCTGCGGTAGGCTGAGAGATTTCGTAGCAATTGAGCAAAGGTTATAAAAAAGGAAAGGGTTGTCACATAAAAGGGATAGAAGGATTCAGGAAAAGAAGGGCATTGGTAAGCCCTGGTATGGGAGTTGGATGTAAATGAACCAGAAAGTCAAAGATATTCTGTTTTCTATGAAGTTGTCGGTGGTATTGCTCTTTTTTATTGCTCTGGGTGCTGCTGTGGCTACCTTCCTTGAGAATGATTATGGGAATGAAGCAGCGCGGGCTCTTGTTTATGACTCCCTCTGGTTCGAAATTTTGCTTCTGGTTATTGGCATTAACCTGGCGGGATCCATTTTTCGATACCGTATGTGGAAATTGGATAAGGCGGCTATCTTTGTATTTCATATCTCGTTTTTAGTCATACTGTCGGGGGCTGCCGTTACTCGTTTTTTCGGGTATGAAGGTGTTATGCATATTCGCGAAGGTGGAAGTGCCGCCAGCTTTCTTTCCGACGAAACTTATGTAGAGCTTGCCGTTTCCAGAGGTGGGGAGAGAGAAACCACGCGGCAGAGAGTTCTTATTTCACCTCTCACCGGATGTAGCGTTGCCCTCCATGCAGGAGAGGTGAAGGCCCACTCCACAGAGTGCTATCATCGCGCGGAAGAGACGGTGGTTCCATCCTCCAGAGGCAAAGCCTATCTGGAATTGATGGTTTCGCCCGAGGGAAGCAAAGGTCAGGTCGTTATGCTGGGTGAGGGTGATCAGTTCCGAGAAGGGGATCTCCATATCGCGTTTAACACTTCAGTGCCCACAGGAACAACGGCCATTCATATCCAGGGATCTCCAGAGCAACTTGTTATGAAAAGCACTGCTCCCGTAACGTTCATGAATATGGATAATCAGCTCAAGGGTAATTTGCCGCCTGGCGCTCTGCAACCTCTTTTGCGGAGAAGGCTTTATACCGCAAAGGGCGTCTCTTTTGTATTGAAAAACGTAATCCCTTCCGGAGAAAAAAGCCTGGTTCCTGTACAGGCAAGGGAGGGTTTCTCCGGGATCCAGCTGGATGTTGCCAGCGGCGGGGAAATAAAGACGGTAGCGCTCCTTGGTACAAAGGGTGCAATGGGAGCCCCCGTCCCGATTCATTTTTCCAATGGCACAGAGGTCATCTTACGGTATGGCTCTGTAAACCTCAACCTGCCATTCTCCATTCGCCTGGACGATTTTAAAATGGAACGATACATTGGCTCCGAAACCCCGGCATCTTACGAGAGCTATGTGACATTGCTGGACCCGGAGCTTCAAACAGGTGATGAGAAGTACCATATTTATATGAACCATATTCTTGTTCACAAGGGATTTCGATTTTATCAATCTTCATATGATCGTGATGAAAAGGGGACTATTCTCTCTGTGGCCCACGACCCGGGGAAATTGCCCACCTATGTGGGGTACATTCTTATGTCACTGGGTTTTTTGATTGCCCCCTTCTCTGGCTCCAGCCGATTTCGTCGGCTGTTGAATATGGTGAGCAGAGATCGTATGACGAAGCATACTGGTAAGTTTGTACTGCTTTTGATCACTCTCACTGTTGCTTTTCATCCTGGTAGAACTTTTGCCGATGAGTTGCCGGGTGGTGTTTATGTGGTGGATGTACGCCTTGCAGACCAATTTGGCCACCTGGTGGTTCATGACGTTCAGGGGCGCTTGAAGCCCGTCAATACTCTCTCCACCGAGGTGATGAGAAAGCTTGCCCGAACTGACTCTCTCTACGGTTTAACATCGGATCAAATTCTGCTCTCCATGCTGGTGGATCCCCGGAGCTGGCAGCGGGTGGCTCTGATTAAAATCTCTGATGAATCGGTAAAGAGGCTGCTTGATCTGGGTCAGGCACAGCAATATGCTTCCTTTCATGACTTCATTGATGTCTCTACCGGTGGGAGATACAAACTGCAACAAGAGCTGGAAGATGTGAATCGGATTCCCGCCTCCCGCAGAAGCAAGCTGGATAAAGAGATCATCAAGATTGATGAAAAGTTTAACATTGCTTACATGGCTCTCCACGGCGATATGATGAGACTTTTTCCAGTGCCAGGTGACGTAACCGGGCGCTGGCATACTCCAGAGGATGTTTCCAAATACCTGGACCCTCAGGGTTCCCGGACTTTAGAGACCGGATGGCAGAAATTTCTGGAAGCGTGTAACAGCAAGGATTGGAAGAAAGCGGAAGAGAGTCTCCACTGGATTGAGGAGTATCAGAGAAAAGGGGCAGGTGAGCAGTACCCTCGGAAAAAAACTATTGATGCGGAGATTCTTTTCAATCGCTGGAACATCTTTGAGAGGCTCACTCCGGTGTATCTTATTCTGGGATTTGTTCTGCTTATGATGGTTTTCCTGCCTATCATAAGGCCGAGTATGAGAAGTGACCTTGTTATGAGGCTCATCACTATCGTAATTTCTGTTGCTTTTGCAGCGCACACGCTGGGATTGGCTCTCCGCTGGTATATTTCAGGCCACGCCCCCTGGTCTAATGGCTATGAGTCGCTCATCTATATCTCCTGGGCTACCATTCTGGCAGGCTTTCTTTTTGCCCGATCTTCATCCTTTGCCCTGGCTGCCACCTCTATTGTGGGTGGATTGGCACTCTTTGTAGCGCATCTGAGCTGGATGGACCCGCAGATTACCAACCTGGTTCCTGTGTTGAAATCCTACTGGCTGACCATCCATGTGAGTATTATTTCTGCCAGTTATGGATTTCTCTCTCTGGGCGCGATTCTGGGTTTTATAACTTTATTCCTTTACATAATGCGAAATAAAAAAAATGAAAGGATTGATTATGCGATCGTAGAGCTGGTTCGTATTGACGAGATGTCATTGATGATAGGCCTGGCTTTTCTTTCTATCGGGAATATTCTGGGTGCTGTCTGGGCCAATGAGTCCTGGGGGCGATACTGGAGCTGGGATCCCAAGGAGACATGGACGCTCATCTCCATGCTGGTATATGCGGCGCTGCTCCATTTTCGTTTTATCCCGGCACTTCGTAACAACTATGCCTTTGCAGCGGGCTCTCTTCTTGCCTTTGCATCAGTAATTATGACCTATTTCGGTGTGAATTATTACCTCTCCGGTCTTCACTCCTATGCCGCCGGTGATCCTGTCCCCGTTCCGACCTTCCTGTATTATACAGTGGCAACCATAATCTTACTGCTGCTCTTCTCTGCGCGGAAAGGGGAGCAATGGATGAAGTTGAGACATAATCGGAATGAGGGGTAGCAAATCCGTGAGGCTGAATATAGCGGAAAAATGGTTTGCACATCCCATTTCAGCCTGCACGATGCCGATACTGGAATGAAGACATGGCTGTCTAATTTGCTCATGGTTGAGATACCCCCGGTTATTAAATACTATGTTCCGAAGTTTGAAAAGTTTTATTCTGGGTGGTGTTTTACTCGGCTCCATAGCAATTTTTTTTGCCGTATACCTCTTTTCTTTCATTCTATTTGAAAATCTCATCGAATCCAAGGCTCGTGAGACATCCAGAGCGCTTTCTCTGCAAACTTTCAGCACCATGTTTCAAATCATGCGTAAGGGGTGGACGCGCAGTGAACTGGAGGACTTTCTTTCGGGAATTCGTTCTGCATATCAGAATACCTCCATGGAGCTGGAGATCTATCGTGGCCCTGTGGTGGAAGCTCGCTTTGGCACCATTGAACAGAAGAAACCCGATGACCTGGTTATGTCCACGTTTCGGAGTGGCCGGGAGCAGAATCGAACAATCGGAGGGAATATACGTTATGTTTATCCATTGCGTGCCAGGGATGAATGCCTCCTTTGCCATATCAATGCATTGAAAGGAGATGTTCTGGGTGCAATAGAGGTGCGTCAGGATGTGGGTCCGGCTCTGGCAAGCGCCCGACGTAGTTACATTCTGTTTTTACTTCTTTTTTCCCCGGTTCCTATCATCATTGCCATTGCAATGGCAATGATTCTCACACGTCGACTGCAGTCCCCCATTGATCGCATCAGGAATATGGTGGGGGGCGTTAACTCTGTTAAGGATATGCGTGAGTTGAATTTTGTGGAGATCGATCTCAAGTTCAGCGAGCTCAATGGCATTATGCACAGTGTGGCGGAACTGGTTCAGAAGTTGCGTAACATCGCCATCGACAAGGATACGCTTGAGTTCGAAATCAAATTGATAGAGAAACTGATCATCGCCAGTGAGGTAGTCAAGGATTGGAAAGAGTACGTGAAACATCTACTCCGCGAAATCCATAGCGTCATCGATTCATCTCTGCTTTTTACGTTGTTTCGCATTGGGGACGGTGAGTTTGAGCTGGAGATATTCTGGCGTGGCAAGCCTACCGAGTCCATGAAAACGGATGTGGAATGGATTGTCAGTGATGGGCTTCATGGCAGGGATCCCTTCCCCGAG
Source organism: Leptospirales bacterium (assembly GCA_050305335.1). GTDB lineage: Bacteria > Spirochaetota > Leptospiria > Leptospirales > Leptonemataceae > JBNLFC01. Next base: position 2,379 of record JBNLFC010000100.1, on the reverse strand, counting down.
TGGGGAACTTTTCTGGTCATTCATAACATCGGCGATGAGAGCATTGAACTTCCGAATCTTACCAGGCGACAATTGCAGAACCGCCTTGGACAAAAAATTCTCACATCGCCCATGATCGGAGGAGTCATAGGAATCGGCCTTGAATCGAGCATGGTAATCGATAGTTCCCGCCAGATGATTGTGGAGAGTATTCTTGCGACCCTTCTGAATGCGGTGGGCTCCATCCGGGCAGTATACAAATATACGAAAGATCTGGAATACTTTGCCACGCGAGATCCGTTGACCAATCTATTCAATCAGCGGGTCTTCTGGGATCTGCTGGAATATGAAACAGGTCGTGCCGATCGACATGGCTACACTTTCGCGCTCTTAATGATTGACCTGGATAATTTTAAGACCATCAACGATCGCTATGGGCATAGTTTTGGAGACCTTTTTCTAAAGGAGTTCTCCCAGGCGGTACGGGATAGTACGCGCAAAGAAGATATCATCGCACGCTACGGTGGTGATGAGTTTACCATTATTTTGCCGGAGTCTGACGAAAACCAGGCTTTCCTGATAGCCAGTCGTATTCAAGCAGCCATGGAGAGTATTTCGCTGGATACTCCGGATGGAAACCGGGTGAAGGGAACCATGTCCATCGGAATTACCATATATCCAGAACATGGCTCCACAGCCCGAGATCTGTTTCTTGTGGCGGACAATATGATGTACCGAGCCAAGAAGGAGGGGAAGAATACGCTTGTTTTCCCTTCGGAAGAGGATGTGGCTGACGTTTTCAAGAAGATCGGTGAGAAGAGCATGTTGATTCTCAACGCAATTGAAGAGCGACGTATTATACCCTATTTCCAGCCCATTGTGGACGTACAGACCGGACGGGTGGTAATTCATGAGCTTTTGATGAGAATCGGTATAAATGGTAGCGTCACCACTGCCAGCGATTTCATTGATGTGGCTGAGAATATGGGAGTGGTTCACAAATTAGACTATATATTGATGGAAAAGGCTTTTGAACAGACACACTCCTTGAAATATCAGGGAAAGATCTTCATCAATCTCTCTCCGAGAGCGTTGATCATCAGCGAATTTATCAGCAAAGTAAAGCGACTTGCCCAGGAATACCGCATTGCCCCGTCGGACATCGTATTTGAAATTACGGAACGAGAGACTGTGCGTAGTATGTCGCTTCTGGAAAAGTTTGTTCGGGACCTGAAAACGGAAGGCTTTAAGTTTGCTGTGGATGATTTTGGTTCAGGTTTCTCATCTTTTTCTTATCTGAAACGATTCCCTATCGACTATGTAAAAATTGACGGTGAGTTCATTCGAAACATGGTGCTTGACAGCCGCGACCGAGCTATGGTAAAAAGCGTCACAACGCTTGCCAGAGAGTTAGGGATCAAAACTGTGGCAGAATTCGTGGAAAGTGGTGAAATTCTGAGTGCAGTGGCTGCGGCTGGAATTGACTACGCCCAGGGATTCCACCTTGGCAAGCCTTCGCGGAATTTGATTATGTAGGAGCGCTATGCGTATTTTAAAATTTATCAGTTTTAGTAGCTTCGCAATTTTCATTCTGGGGGAGGTAATAGGTGCCACTCTTTTTAAAGGATATCAACGTTCCATTTTGAACGAACTGGAAAGTTTTAGTTATGATCTCTCTATCAGTGCGAAGGATCCTTCTCAAATTGAGGCTTTGCGAAAATATCTGGGAAGTTCCTCTTTAAAATCTTTCACGGAATACAGGGAATACGCAACGCAAATATCCGATTCTTTACAGGTTCGTTTGATTACGATGAGCCATCGCTCTCTGGAAAGCGAAATCGCCGGTGGGTATTTGAAGCTTGCGAAAGGCAAAATTCCCGATGGAGGAAAAAAAGAGCTATTGTCAGGAGTGTCGCAAGGAAAGCGAATTCGTTCTGGCCCGGGCGATGAGATTTCCTTAACTTTCGATGGAAAGCGTGAAACTTTCAAGGTAGCCGGGCTTTTTGAGGCAAAGTATAGTGGAGCTGAACAGGAGGATCTCTATTTGGTGGACAGCTCCACCATTACCCTTTTTTCTTCGCCTGCCCCGGCTTTACATTTTGGAGTGCGGCTTCGTTCTAAAGAGGATGTTCCCCTGTTTACAGAAAAGCTGACAGGTTCTCTCTCTTTTCCGGTGAGTGTTCAATCTGGCCTGGATCAACATGGAGGCTTACTGGAATCCATGAAGGTTGAAAGATCTATAACTCGTTTTTTCCGTATGATTCCCGCATATCTGGCTCTCATTCTATTTGCGATCTATTTTTTCCTGGATGGTTCCAATAAAGAGATTCCGCCTCTGGAAAACTTCTTGCGGCATATGCAACTGCTTGGCTTCACATGGATAGTATCCTTTGCTCTTGC
>JBNLFC010000099.1:0-10104 GCA_050305335.1 Leptospirales bacterium | reverse complement strand
AATCAGTGACCAGGTGGTAACCACGGCCGGCAGGATCGATTCGGAGCACGCCTTTACAACCCAGTACCCGCTCCCTCCAGAGGTCCTGCGTTACCCCCTCGCCGGTACTCAACTCCAGTACAGTTCCGGGTAAAACGATCTTCTTCAATTGTCCGGGGGTGTCCAGTGCCGCAATGGTCCCCCTGTGCATGAGGGCAATTCGATCGCATTGCTCCACTTCGTCCATGTAGTGGCTGGTTACGAAGATGGTGGTTCCTTCTTTCCTCAATTGAAATATAATGTCCCAGAAGCTTCTCCTGGCAACCGGGTCAACTCCTGCGGTGGGTTCATCAAGAAAGATCACACCCGGGCGATGAAGGAGGGCGCAACCCAGGGCCAGACGTTGTTTCCAGCCCCCAGATAACGTAGAGGTAATCCGATTTTCCATGCCTCTAAGATCTGCCAGTTCCAGAATTTCACGAGTTCGCTCCCGAATCAGGTGGCGTGGGATCTGGTGTATACCTCCGAAAAACTCAATATTTTCTTTCACCGTAAGATCGGGATAAAGGGAAAATTTCTGGGACATATAGCCGATGCTGGACTTGATCTTCTCGGGATGCTTTGCCACATCGATATTGAGCAACGTAGCCTTACCTGAACTGGGAGGAAGAATCCCGCAGAGCATACGAATGGTGGTAGACTTTCCCGCACCATTGGCACCAAGAAATCCGAAGATCTCTCCTTCCATCACTTGAAAATCAATGGAGTTAACGGCCACAAAAGAGCCGAATCGTCTGGTCAGAGATTCTACGTGAAGAGCGATCATTTTGCCACTCCCTTATGTAAGTTCTCCGACTCTTCTTTTAATTTCTGTTGTAGCTCAATGAATACATCCTCAAAACCTCCCGTAACGGCCTGCCATTGGAGTAGAGTTAGTCGCTCTTTCCCAAACGTTTTCTCAAGCTCTCTACGAGCGCCCTTTTCAGCTGTCCCCTCTCTCAGAATGCAGCGGATCAGCGGGCCATAGTTGTAATTTGATACAATATAGTTTTTAAGAACTTCATCCCTCCCTTCAAGCAGGGAGGGATGAAACGCATGTCGTTCGTTTTGCTCATTGACGAGAGTATAGGAAAAGAGTCTTCCTTGCAACTCCTCGATGATAGATCCTGGAGTCCCTTCGCGTAAAATGCTTCCGTTGAATATCAGTCCCAGTCGATCGCAACGCTCCGCTTCATCCATATATGGCGTAGAAACGATAATGCTCACTCCGTCATGGGCAAGGTGAAAAAGAAGAGCCCATAGATCCCTTCGCGAGACCGGGTCCACACCATTGGTGGGTTCATCCAGGATCAGAAGTCGCGGTCCATGAATGATGGCACATGCGATGGCAAGCTTTTTGTACATTCCTCCCGAGAGCGCATCGGCTCTGCGCTTTTTAAAGTTGTCCAGACGAACAAAACGAAGCAATTCGTCAATCCTTTCGGACAACTTCCCACTTTCATATCCCTGAAGTGCGCCAAAGAAACGAAGATTTTCTTCCACAGTAAGGTCGCCGTACAGTCCATACGTTTGAGGCATATATCCGCACAGTTCCCTGGCTGCGTCCGGTTTTTCGGATAACTTAATACTCTCTAGAGTCACCTGACCTGCGTGAGGGCGCACAATTCCCACCAACATGCGAAGCGTTGTACTCTTGCCTGCACCATCGGGTCCAATAAGCCCGTACACCTCTCCCGGCTCAATGGCAAGATTCACTCCCTGAACGGCCCGGACAGAACCGAAGCTGCGAGTCAATGATTCTGCCAGAAGTCGTGCCATTTTACTCTTTTCCTGTATGAATGATTGCGTCCGCCATCATCCCCGGTTTGAGGATTCCCTGAGGGTTATCGATTCTAACTTTTACTGCATATACCAGACGTGCTCGCTCATCCTCAGTTTGAGCATTCCGGGGGGTGAACTCCGATTTCTGAGCAATGAAGGCAACTTTGCCGGCGACGGTCTCCTTCATACCATCCACCGCAACCTCCACACTCTGACCTGCTTTGATGTATGGAAGAGTTCGCTCAGCCACATAGATACGAAGATCCACATGGGAAAGATCTGCGATGTTCAAAATAGCCGCACCGGGCAACACCACCTCTCCCACACTGAAATTTCTCTGGAGTACCACTCCATCGATGGGTGCGTCCAATGTAACCTCTCCCATGCGCGATTTTGCCCGAACCAGTCCCGCACGAATCTGGCGAATTTGTGCCTCGCTTGCTTTGTAAGCGGCACGAGCCACGTCCAGGGCGGTTCTGGCTCTATCCAGGTCCCGCTGAGAAATAGCGCCGGCCTCTTTCAGCTCCAGGGAGCGTTGATAGTCCTTCTCAATATTTCGCAAATTCGCCCGGGCCTGAGCGGAATGGCGTGTTGCCGCGTCCAGTCCGGCAGACTGAAAGGCCAGGTCTGCACGCACGTCATCACCGGAGAGAGTTACAAGACGATCTCCCTTTTGAAAATGGTCACCTTCTTCCACACGAATGTCTTTGACCCTTCCCGGAATAATAGTGGCGACACTCACTTCGTCTACTTCAATGCTTCCGGATCCGCGAACCTTTTCCGCCACATCATTGCCGCACGATGAAAGTTGCCAGACCATCATAGAGACGAGACTGAAAGATGCTGCCTTTTTCCACTGGCCTTTTTTGACTTTTGATAAGCTGATTCTGTTCTTCATGATCTTTACTCCTCTTCCTATGATCGATAGGTCTCATCTTCTCAGATCGATGGGATGCTCAATTTCCCCTCATTTTTGGAAACCCATTACTCTTGCGATGCGTTCCGGGCATCGTTATTCCCCATGGTTTCCAGCGATTTCTTAAATTGACCATTCTCATCGCCCGTCAATCTCTCCTCTTCTGCATAGCAATCCATGGTCTCGACAATTGCTCGATAATACTCAATCTCCATCCGCATACGAATGAGTTCGCTCTCGCGAAGATCTGTATAAGTGGCCGAGCCGTTACGCCAGCCCACCTCAGCGGCCGACAGAGCTTTGCGTGCAGTATTCATGGCTTCGCTTCGAACAGAAAGAGAACGTTGTAGCGTGATTCTGCGATCTTCCAGAGAACGTGAATATGCCGCTAGCTCACGGTGAACCTTTCCTGCAACAATGGTCGCGCTTTCGGACCTTTTCTGAGCGATTTTATACTCATTATAAGACCTTCCACCTTCGAAAACAGGAAAGGTGGCCGCAACTTGAAATGCTACGTTATTACCATATATAGGCTGACTCAAGTAGGGGTTGCTTCGATTATAGTTAAGAGAAGCGGAAAGTGTTGGATAAAAATCATCCTTTTCCAGCTCCACTGCTATTTTTGCCTGTTTCTCGCGAAGGCGCGCAATCTGCACACCGTCCAGGTCTTCCAGCCTTTTTTGCATACCAGGACTTTCCTCCAGCAAAGCGAGCTGTTGCCCGCCCAATGCCAGCGATCCGGAAAGCTCAATGTCGCGGACCTCCGGTATACTCAGCGTCATTCGAACTGCATCCAGAGCCATCCGATATTTATTTTCAGATTCACGAAAAAGCAACTCCATATCCGCAGATTCGGTTTTAACCCGAAGGAATTCCAGAGATGAGATAGTCCCCTGAGACAGTCTCGCCTGTGAATTCTTCAACCGATCCTTTGACCTATCATTGGCCTCGCCTGCCAGACGCATGGCTTCGCGGGCCAGAAGTCCGTACAGAAATACCTTGCGAGTTTTATAAATTGCATTCCTTCTTTCCGATGCATAGAGAAGACGCTCAGCTTCAGCTCCCAGCTTCGCCGCCTGATAACCATCCCATCTTTTGCCACCGGCAAACAGTATATACCGCATCTGTACTCCATATGTGTAGGAGTTCAGTCTACCGATGCTCAAGTCGAGCGGAACACCCGGAAGGAGTTCCTTCTTCATACCCGGAGGTGGATTCGTGTATCCGTATCCTGCAAACAGAGCAATATCCGGATAAAAATATGAGAAGGCATTTTCCGAAGCCAGATGAGCATTTTCCATATCATTGGATTTGATTCGCAGATCGGGATTCTGCTTTAATGCCAGTTCCTCCGCAGCCGCAATGGTCAGCACAATGGGAACGCTCTCATCTGTGGGCGGAGCCACTTTCTCCTCTGCAAGGAGTCTCTGGGACAAAAATGTTGGAGCAAGGATCAACAGAAGAGACTGTATAGAACCTGTAAAACATGCTTTCGTATGCATAGACCCTCCTCATCCTGACAGGCAGTCATTCAATAACACGCTAGCTCTTTTTAGAGCGGCTCTTTCGCTCAGGCGGGCGAGCTCTGGAATCAGATGAAGAGACTTTTTTACCGCGTTTTCTTGCATTTCCACGCCCCTCCGTTTTGACTTTGCGCTTTTCCATTTCCAGCGACCTGATGCCAGCCAGCTGTAGCTTTATAAATTGATCCCTGTATCCTTCGAAAGGAATGGGAAAAATTTCATTTCCCCCCAGCACATCCTGAATGAGCATATAACCTATAAGAGTTCCATGGGCAGACCTGAAGAGAAAATAGGGATCCACATCTTCTTTCAAGGCAGGTGGGATATAACGTGCCATAATATCACTCATGGGTCGTAGCAATGTGTTTTCGATAAAAAGCAGAAGTGGCCTTCTCTCTTCCATGGGCAAGACGGCGGCCGAATTCAACATAATACGTATGAATTTTCCCAGCCCCTGCTGCATAAGAGTCTTTTGAGCAAGATCAAAACTGTAGCGCAAAAGCTCTTCCAGAGTATCAGGAAGCTCTCCCTTGCTTGCAGAGCTCATCTCTTCTTTCAATTGGACTTGAGCATGAAACACCTTTTCCTGAATGATACCGGTTAGAAGTCCCAGTTTATCAGGAAAATGATGGTAAATCAGAGCTTCTGATACACCGGCCTTCCTTGCGATCATACGAATGGATGTTCCATGGTAACCGATTTCACTGAACAGATCCAGCGCGGCCTCAAGAATGGAGACACGATTTTTGGTCTGTTCCGATTCGATCGTTTTAACGCGATCTACATCCATAAGAAAGCCTCCACATCATGACGCCTGACCGATCAGCCTGACTGAACGATCGGTCAGCTTTTGAAAATAAAGAAAGGTTCTGAAAGGTCGTCAACAAAAAAGTTTTCTTGTGTGAGCGCATTTTGAGATACGTCTCATATTCTACCCGAAGAGTGGCCAAGAACAAAGTGCTGGAACGATGAATTACATGAACCTGTCGAATTTAAAAGATGTCACACTGCTTTATGTCGAGGATGAAGAAGAAACGCGAGAGCAAATGCTTCACTATTTAAAAAGGAAAGTGAAGGACGTTTTATCGGCAGCAGACGGGAAAGAAGGGCTTTCCCTCTTCAATTCCCACCGTCCCGATATCGTAATTACCGACAGTCGCATGCCAGTAATGGATGGTATCGCTATGGCTCGTTTCATCAAATCAGATAGTCCCGCTACCCCTATCATTGTGGTTACGGCTTTCAATGCAGAGGAGTGCGAGGAGGACCACAATGAGCCTCCTACCTACGACCGCTACCTGATGAAACCTGTGGATATGAAAGATTTGTTACATACTATGAGCGAACTACTCAATATAAGCGAGTAACCGAATTATCCGGGAGAATTCTAATTCGCGTTGCAGACGCTCCCCTCTCCACCGGATTGACAGTATGTGTCCAGAATTTTATTCATAACGGCAGGTCCGCATCTGCGAGAAAGGTGGCTTGCATCGGAAAAGCGATCACACACCGGCACATCATCAGGTCCAGAAAAATAGGCAACATTCAGGTTTTTCAGGAGAGCCTTCAGCTCCATGTTTTTCTCCGGGATGTCTCTATTTTTCCACTCTTCTTGAAGAACAGGGTGAACCGGCGGCATCCAGACAACCACGGGTAGATTGTTGTCTCGAATCATGTTGAGGGCTGCCAGAAGAATCATTTTTTCAGACTCATCATAGCTATAATTTTTTAAGATACTCTCAGCGATCAGATAGTCGGCATATCCACGAAAGCGCTGTGCGTAGATCTCCGCCGGCATATTTTTTTCTGGAAAATCCAGGTAATTGGCAGGAATATCTTCCACGGTGGGTCGAGAAAGAAGAATAGCTGTTGCAATGTTTTGTGTTTCAATGCGTTTCCCTTTGGCTAAATTGGACAACGCCCGCTCCGGACGAAAGCGATAGCCATAAGAAACAAAAAGAATTTTTTCCAGAGTCAGCAGGGCGGCCCGACCTTTCACGTAGAAAAAAGCGTCTTTGAGGATTTTCCAGGAAAAAACCTGGTCATGCAACTGACCAACCAGATGATAAGGGCTATTCTTGTTAAACACTTCCGGAGAGACTTCCAGAACAATCAAGTCCGGCCGAATGTTTTCTTCGACGATCCTATGAATGATTGCGTAAGAGAGAAACATCTCAGAAGCACGAATGACCCCCCGGGTTTCAACGGTAGCGCGTAGCAGACGTTGCTTCTCAGCCTGGCTCAAACCACTTCCCCGAATGGTAGCCGGAGATAGGTAGTGAAAAATATCGGACCGCGATGTCCCCAGGGTAAAAATCACCGGACGCCGATCTTGTTGCAGAAGAGGAGTGAGGGTATTGACCATATTTTCAAAGGGCGTCATTTCAGCTCTACCGGCGTCCATAAGGCCCGGAATCAATGCCACCTTATCCACCAGGAAAACCAGAAGTGCAAGCAATAGCGGGTAAAAAATCAGTCTATTTCGTCCGGAAATACGCATATTTGACCTTCAAAATTGAAAATAGATGAACGTGGTTGCGGGTTTTTGAATTCTTATGCTGACAAAGAAAACAAGAACGGCCGCCACTGGTAAAAACCACTTCGCATGAACTTCCAGCCTCTGACGAAGTCCCGGGAAATAATATTGAAAAATCTGGATTAGCATTCCCGAAGCCGCAAGTTGATAAACATAACCAAGTTTTTCCACACTTTTACCCTGACTCGAAAATAGCCCTTTTGCAAAGGTTATGACCGTTGTAAGATCGGCTGCCCGGAAAAAAGTAGCGCCGATCATCCAGCCTGTAATTACAATCAACCAGCGAACCGTAACTTCGCCCCAGCCTGCCTTCTCTCCTTTGACCAGATCCAGTTTGAAAAATCTCTCCACGGAAAGAAACACCCCATGGATCAATCCCCAGAAGAAAAAGTTGTATGTGTCACCATGCCAGACACCACCCAGAGTCATCACAACGATAAGGTTAACATAGTTCCTCCACATGGCCACGCGATTGCCGCCCAGTGGAATGTAGAGATAATCTCTCAACCAGGTAGCCAGCGTAACATGCCATCTGCGCCAGAGATCTCCGAAGGATAGCGAAAGGAATGGAGAAAAAAAGTTATCCGGAATCTTATACCCGAGAAGATAGGCAAATCCCCTTGCCATATCTGTGTAGCCCGAAAAATCACCATAGACCTGCATGGAAAAGCCAACCACTGCGGTAAAAATGGATAAGCCATTGTAATCTGCGGGATTGCTCCAGACCGGAGCAATCAGATAGCCCAGTTGGTCGGCAATGATCACCTTTTTCAACACTCCCTGAAGAATCAGCGCAATACCGGAATAATTATGCTCTGGATCAATTACGGGATGATCCATTTGCTCATAAAAATCGCGATGGCGCATAATGGGACCGGCAATCAGCTGTGGAAAAAAGAGAATGAACAGATTGAAACGAACGTAACTAACTTCCCGTATCTCTCCTCGCCAGACATCCACAATGAAGGCGATGATCTGAAAGGTATAAAAACTTATGGCCAGCGGGAGCAAGATACCAAGCTCTTTTTTTAAAGCCAGAGCCTCTGCCCACCCTCCCCATTGGGCAAAGTAAAAGAGTACGGAATTCACATACTTGAAAAAGAAGAGATTGAGAAGATTCAGACTGATAATCATGTAGAGATACCGCTTTTTGCGGCTCTTTAAAATCAATCGAATGAAGAGATAACTGATTCCCAGGACAGTTAGAAAATGGAACAAGAAAGGAATGCTCCACCATCCGTAGAACACAATGGAAGCTACGATTAACCACTCTTTACGCCAGCGGGAAGAAATGCGCCAGAAAACTTGATGAGTAATAATAAAAAAGATAAAAAATTCAAAAGTGTAAAAAAGCATGCTGATTCCGAACTAAAATGGCTCACGGCCAATGAGTACCAGATTGAGATTCATTCAGAGCCTGTCACGCCTCTTTTGCTCCCTCGAGCAAGGGGGCCAACGCAAAATCAAAAAGCGCGAGAATGGTGTAAAAACTGTTAATTCAGTTGCCTCCCGCCAGCCCTCCCTCGCTTATTGCTAAAATGGAATGGATATCTTTGATCATCGATTTATTTCTCCACCTGGACCAACACCTTGGGCAGTTGATGGAGCAATATGGTACTGGCACTTATCTGATCCTGTTTTTGGTAATTTTCTTTGAAACAGGAGTGGTGGTTACTCCCTTTCTTCCCGGAGACTCGCTTCTGTTTGCAGCCGGTGCTCTCAGTGTACAGACCGTTCTCAATCCTTTATATCTTTTTGCTCTTCTCTCATTGGCAGCGTTTCTGGGAGATCTCTCCAACTACTGGATAGGTTACTTTTTTGGTGAAAAGATACCATTTCGGGAAAATGCACTGATTTTAAAAAAATCACATCTGGAAAAGACCCACAACTTTTTCGAAAAATACGGTGGGAAGACCATCATCATTGCCAGGTTCGTTCCTATAGTTCGCACATTTGCTCCGTTTGTGGCCGGCCTCGGAAAAATGACCTACTCTCGATTCTTCTTATTTAACATTGTGGGTGGAATTCTCTGGAATGCGGTTTTTATTTCAGCGGGATACTACTTTGGCAACCTGCCGGCCGTGCGTCGAAACTTCACACTTGTAATTATGGCAGTAATTCTCCTCTCCATTATGCCGGCAGTCTGGGAATACGCCAAACATTACCTGAAAAAAACAGCGGATGGCAAGGATCAAGTATCCTGAAAAAAAAAACGCCTGCGAGCTTGAAATCAAGTTTCCCGCCATGGCATCAACCAGGCCAGTATGCCCGCTGCCAGCAGGAGAGCGGGAACATCGCCGAAAAGATGTCCACAGTGTTCGGAATAGACCACTGCCTGGATTGCCATTATGCCGCCGTGAACGACACTGGACCAGATGGTAAACCAGATGAGGCTTTCATGCCGGGCGGGGTTTTTCGCTGCCAGAATGAGAAAGACCCCGAGTGTCGCATAGATACCCATGATCATCTGAAGATAGAGCGATTGCCCCTCCGAATGCCATGCCCATCCTGATGGCCAGAAAATGGTGAGAGGATAAATTCCCACAATGCAGAAGACCCCGATTACGACAAGGGCAACCTTCAGATATTTTGTACGCGTAATCTCGTTCATGAAGCTCTCCTCAGGCAGCATGACGCCGTTATGGATGAGTTTCAGATATACTATTAGCATGGGTAGCTGATTTTGTCTGGATGCTGTGGGCGACAAAATCAATTCTGGCCGTTGAGAGGAGAGACCGAGACCTTGGAAGCCACATCCGACCTGAAAAGAGAAATTACTCGAAGAAGGGCGTTTGCCATCATCGCGCATCCGGATGCGGGAAAAACTACCCTGACGGAAAAACTGCTGCTATACGGTGGCGCAATTCACCTGGCAGGCCACGTAAAAGCCAGAAAAAATCGAAAATCCACACGTTCCGACTGGATGACCATGGAGCAGGATCGCGGCATTTCCATCACGTCGGCAGCGCTGCAATTTGAATACAACGGCTTTCAATTGAACCTGCTGGATACGCCCGGACACCAGGATTTCTCCGAAGATACCTACCGCACACTCATGGCGGCAGACTCGGCGGTTATGTTGATAGACGGAGCCCGTGGTGTGGAGCCCCAGACAATCAAACTCTTTCATGTATGCCGGGAACGAAATATTCCCATTGTAACTTTTGTAAACAAAATGGACCTCCCGGCCAGAGACACCTTCGAATTAATGGATGAGGTGGAGTCCATTTTGGGAGTTCAATGTGTGGCAAAAACCCTTCCCATTGGCAACGGAGAAATGTTTCAGGGAGTGTATAGCATGGAAGATAAAACCGTGCATTTTTACAACC
>JBNLFC010000098.1:0-10111 GCA_050305335.1 Leptospirales bacterium | reverse complement strand
CGCAGAATCACACCACGAAAAAAAGACTCCTCCATGATCGGAGCAAGAAACACGATGGCAATCAATACGGATCCTGGATCCTCCTTGTCCAGATCGGGTTTCAAAAGATTCTGAAGATGTTCAAACCCCGGAACAAAATGACTGACCAGGCTCTGAATGAAAGTTATAAAAATATTCAGACCAAGGCCAAGAAACAAAATCCAGCTCAGTCGAAGTGCGGTCTTTTCGCCAGGTGTAAGTGTTTTGCGAAAGGAACTTTCCGAGAAGATGCTCCATAATATCCATGGAAAAGGAGCAAAAGTGGCCAGAAGAAGACTCCAGGAGATTTGATGGGACTGTGCCCCATTTTCCTGATCCATATCCCCTGTAACAAGCATCCAGATTATAACAATCAGGAATTGGTTTCCCATCATTAAAATAGTATGTAGAACTGATTTTTTATAGCTCATTGGATGCTACCCTCTACGGGGTTGTCCAGTTTTAATACAATATCTACATTTTTTCCATTACGTCTAACACTAAATTCGAATTGCTCGCCTGCTGCAGCATAGTAAAGGGCAATTCTCAGGTCACTGATAGTACTGATTTTTTTGCCGTTTAACTCCACGAGTTCGTCGCCCGTCTGTATTCCCGCACGCCCGGCAGAGGAGTCAGTTTCCACACCTTTGACCAGCAAAGCGTCTTTCTCTTCGACAAGCATAATGCCCAGTACAGGCGAAGGATTGCCCGCATCGGGATCCAGCTTTATGGAAATGTCCGCTGCATTCTCTTCTCCGTTCTCGTCAGGGAGAATGGAAAGTCCGCGAAAATGACTCCTCCGTTCCAGTCGATCCGGTATTCCCCATCGATGTATCAGATGCCCGCTGCCAGTAAGAAGCACAATCTGTTTATCAGGATGCTTTTTTAAATAGAGTGCAGCCGTGGAAGCCATCGATTCGTCCCAGATGATTTGAGATTGTAGAAATTTCTCCAGAGACTCTTCCACTGCCCCGGCGTCCTTGCCGGAGTTGAAGGCACTGTGGCCGTGGGCTTGAAAAACGGATTGTATAAAATCCCGGTAATTCTGGTTGGAAAAATCGACGCTTTCCGGCAATTGAGCCATCTCTTTCGCCTTCAATCCGTTCACTCCGTTTCGCATAACATCAGACACGATTTCCCGGGGGATATTCAAAGCAATCACGGGTATTTTTTTGCTTCTGGCAAATTGCAGTATGGGAGCATAGAGTCTGTAATCGAACCTCCAGCGGGAAAAATAGTCTGTTTTCTTTAAAAACTCTTTTTCTGAAATTTTTCCCGCTATGTATTGATCCAATATGGGCTGTGCATTCCATTCGAACATCTCCATCCCTATGGCCAGGTTGTGATTTCGTTCATAAAGTTCCTTTATGATATTCAATTGTAGGCTATGGTGAGCAAAAGATTGGTGAGACTCTCCTACCATCCACACCCGTTCGCTCGCATGTCTCGAAATGATGCTTTCAATTACTTTCTTACTGCCGGAATCATAGCTCCGGGATTTTTCAGTCAATTTCAGCACAATGCCCCTTTGAAAATCGAGGCTCTCCTTTGTTACCGAACCATTTTTATGAAACTTTAGATCACTGTAGCGTCCATAGTGATAAATACGACGCTCTGGCGTCTGGTTTCCTTTTGAGCTTCTGTTCAATACTCTCACTGCTACGGATGCGGAATTCCATGGATTGGGACGAACGGAGATCAGAGTTGTATCATGAAGACTCAGCACGCTGGAAGCAAAACCATACACGGGATTATTCCACCCCTCATTGCCTGCGATAATGATAGTGTTCTCTTTCAACAAACGATTGGCTACCTGATCTGGACTGGTGTAGGTGATTTGAGCATTGTCGGGAAGCAATGATTCCAGCCATCGATAGTTATCTTTTTCAGATTCCGGTACAATCAAAAGCACCTTTTCAGATTCAAAAAGCTTTGAAAGATTTGCAGGAGACTCTTCCGGTGCCAGACTGCGAGCTAGATCATAATCAGGATCCAGAGTAATGGATCCAGGACGAAAGGATAGAGGAAAATCCATACTTTTTGTTGCACTGCCGAAATGAATGACGAGTCGCTTCTCTTGGTGGCTCCTGTCGTTGACTGGTCGTCCGTCCGAAATGATCACCGGAACCTGCAACTCGTAAGGTCGACTCTGTTTCTGGGCTAAAATAAAAGAAAGGCGATACCCCGCCCCGGCTCTCTCCAATTCTCCATGCTCCACTTCAATTCCGGGAATATCTTCACGATTGACCCACTCGTCAAAAAATTGCCGCAGATCTTCCTTCGAGTGTTTCTGAAATATCTTCTCAATATCTCCCCAGGATACCTTTTGATATTTTTTTTCCACCACCATATTCCTGAGAGATTGGAAGAATGCTTTATCGCCCACCCTCTTTCTGAGCATATGAAACAGCATGGCGCCTTTGCCATAACCTATGGCCTGGGAGGAGCGATCGTATCGAGAAATAAAGTTTTTTAAAGAAATCTCTTGACCGCCTTTTTTTACATACGTTTGATAATCACTCAAAAGATTGTGTCGGTAAAGTTCTCCTTTCCCCTGATCGGCCTGATACCGTTGGTCAGCCAGATAAGTAGTCAAGCCTTCGCACCAGTTTCCCGACTTGTAATCCACATAGACCGAATTGCCCATCCACTGATGGACAATCTCATGGCCCAGCGACGTATCCATTATAAAAGGCATACGGATAATCTGTTGGCCTATATAGATCATGGTCGGCATGGAAATTCCAACAGGGAGAAAACCCTCCACAACGGAAAATCTTCTGTAAGGGAAAGGGCCAAGATTGGCTTCATTTTTTTTAATTTGTTGCTCTATGGCTTTGAAAAAGCTGGAAGATAGTGAAGCGTCTTTTTTATAAAAATATGCATCTACGATGACTTTGCCTATTCTTTTGCTCCTGATTCTATATTGATTGGACCCGGCTATCCGCACGCTATCCAGTGGATGGGGAAAATGAAAATTAAAAAGGCTCTCTTTTCCTCCAGTACTTTTTGATATGCTTTCCGCTTCCGAAATCAGCTCATACCCCGCAGGTACGCGAACCTTAAGTTGAAAAAACGAGAGGCTATCTGGTTGTGGAAAAAAATCCCCGCTGAGAAAAAAACTATCATTGTTAAAAGCGCTTTCGCCATCATCCCGGACAGCGGAGCCGCTGAATTGAAATTGGACCGTTTCCCCCTTTTTGAGTTCATAGCTCACCACCGAATTTTCGGAGTCTCTCTGCGCAACATCTCCGCCGGGATGAAACTCCAGTCGATGCAAGGAGAAACGATACACGCCATTATGATCGGCTGTAAAGGAACCATTTCCGCTCCATGAGGAGCTTTCCGGTCGAACGATGATTTCCAGTTTGTAGAGAGGCGTTGCCCCTAACGTCGCAGGCAAAATCCAGAGTAACGTTGACATCGGAAGAAGCCAATGTTTGAAACGAAGCATATGCCATAAATCCATCACTGCACAGAGACCACCAGACGAAATCCGGCGCTGAAATCTCTTTCAGGAGAGGGAAATCCTCCATAATCGCGCTCGTCGGCCCTCGCAGCCGAACGGTTCTGGTTGTATGACCCACCTCGTATTATACGAAATTGTTTGCCAGAAAGCTGCTTCTGCTGAAAGCGATTCCCGGGATAGGGTTTATACCAGGACGACGTCCACTCGCGGGCGTTTCCGCACATGCCCACCATTCCGGTTTGCGATACATCCTTTATAGAGTATACAGAAAGCGTGTCTCCATGGCCAGACTCCAGAGTATTGCACTTATAGGAATCGAATTGCTCCCCCACCGGATAGATAGGAGGACTCCTGCGAAGACTCATGGCTCCTTCGCCATCCATGAGAGAGCGCAGCCCTCCCCGCGCCGCCAGCTCCCATTCAAATTCAGTGGGCATCCGTTTTCCACTCCATTCTGCATAAGCGCTAGCATCGGCGTAACTTGCCTCGGTTACGGGGTGGTCCCCTTTGCCATCGGGATATGTACCACCGTTGCGTCGCCAGGATGGAGGTACAGTATGGCCGGTTTCTCTGCAGAACTTCAAATACTCACGGTTGGTCACTTCATAACGATCCATGTAGAAAGAATTCACTCTGGGCGTTATGGTAATATCTCTCTCATAAAAATGAGGATTATAGTTGTCCAGGAGCGGATCGTCCCCCTGCCCATATACAAGATAGTCCCACTGCACCAGAAGCATCTCCTTGCCATCGACCGGATGTCGTATACGAGAGGCAGTCCTGGCAGGTTCCGGCCCATAAAACACAGGAGCACGATAATTCTTTTGTTTCAGATAGATACCCGCCTCGTATCCAGTGGAAAGATAGCGAGTCCGCGAAGGAGGCATTTGAAAGTAGCCATGAAGAATAACGCTGATAGGTTCACCCTGTTCACTTGATTCGCCAATCTGGACTCGAGTTGCCTGAAAAGTGGCAGCATCCTGTCCCGAAGCATCGCGCAAAATCAATTCAGGCTCATCGCGAAGAAAAAAAGTTTTAATCTCTTCGTCGCTTCTATTCCTTAATGCAGCAGATAACGCTTTAATCCGTATGGCACCTTTGTTTTTTTGTACGGCTATCACCTCTCCTCTTGCAAAAAAACGGCTCCTTGTAGCTTCGTCGACCACACTCTGCCGTCCGGTCTCCATAGCAGGAGTGGCGGTTGCGGGATTTTCCGCAAAAACCGAAGTCATAGATGCAAAGCTCAGGAAAATTACAGGGGAAGCAAAAGCCCGTTTCAAAAACCTGCCACAACCATGGCAAAGGAAGGCTGAATCCACTCGGGGATACTGGCAGGATCTCTTTTGAAAGTTTCTGAGTGGTAAAAATCGCATGCTTTTTCCCATAGATCGTTGCTCGATTCCTGGTGAAATTTCGCGCAATGGCCCAGCAAAAGTGTACGGCCACAGGCTGTTCGAGAATAGTCCCTTCTCTATTCAATATCGGTTAAAAAAGCCAGCAGGCATCCCCGGAAAAAAAGATCCAATCGAGATCTTCAGGAACCATAGATGTCACACCCATAGGTTAGAATAGCCCTGTTGTTTATAAACAGTTGCGCCGGAGTCGCACGGGAAGTCCCGGGCCTCAAGATTTTCACAAAATACTGATCAAATGATGGGTAAAATAAAGAAAGATCTTGACATTTGTGTGGTAGTATTTTATTGGTTAAAATCATCCGGCAGAGAAAAAAAATGACACGCTTTCCCGGTTTTTTCAGTATATAGAAGAAGAGACATAACCCGGGAACGGAGGTGGAACCATGATAGTAAAAAGCCTTGAAAGCCCCGTTTTTTACAGGAAAAAGCGTAACGCGCTCCCCGGGAAGGGTCTGGAGCGGGTTCCTGCAAAAACTAAAAGCTTTGACCAGTATCTGCTTGAAGCATTTCAAGGGGAAGTGGTGAAAGAGGGCGAAAACTTCTCATCCAATCTTTCCGAAATCGCCCGGGACAACCTGATCCGACTCAGCCGGTAGTTGCGAATGACACTTTTACCCTTTCTGGGTCAAATAGCCTTTGACCCGGAAGAGGGGCCGTTTTAGCGCCACACCACCCAGCATGGTATGAAGGGCGAGTAGGGCACCGTAGACATAAATAGCTGGCAGCAGCCGATAATCACTTTCCAGCGTCATACTGGTGTGAATCGGGTGTGGAAAGATCCATCCCATGAGGTAGAGCACCGCTGCCAATCCCTGAAAAACAAAAAAAATCCGCCGCCGATACGGCAGGTCGCTTAACATAGTGAGCACGCCTGACACGCCTGCCAGTGCAAAAACCGTCTTCCAGTTGGAACCCACAGTCACGCGTTCTTCAGAAATCAGAACCACATGATACTCCATCCACGGGAAAAGCGCAGCCACTGTGGTGGCAAAGGAAACCAACAAAAAGAGAGCCTGCAAAGGCTCCACCATGATTATTCGATTTTTGATTGCCTGGAACCAGGTGCCAAAAACAACCCGCCACCCCTGGAATAGAACCACTGCAAGCTGGATTACAAACTCCAGCGGCATACGCACAAATCGACCATAATCAGATCTGCGTAGCTTTTTATCTACTCCAGTATCATGCCTTTGCGAATGGCCAGGCAGGCTTTTTCCCTTTTTCGCCGTAGCAATAGAGGTAGCCCTGGCCTCTGGCACGTTGCTTTTCGCCTCTGATCTTCCCTTTGAGGATTGTTCCTTCACCGCCACGAAAGACACTGAGTAGTGCAAGCCGCCTCCATACAAGCAGGAAATTTTGATTCACCATGTCTTATGGAAACACCAGAACCACCGTGGACCAGAACGGTATCTCCTTTTTGCAAACGCGCCTCCCTCTGGAGCATTTGATACGCAGTCACATAGTTTAGCACCAGGCTCACTGCTTCGCCAGGATCAAGATCGCCGGGAAGTGCGATAGTATCTGTTTCCGAAATGACAAGATACTCTGCATATCAAGGTATTCATATCCAGCGATACGCCGCATATAGGGAACGCTCAACGGAAAATCCAGAAGATTCACGCTGTTCAGAAGAGCTACCAGCACTATGAAAAGCGCAAGCGCTACAGGACCACTGGAAAGTTTTTTAATAAATCTCCGAAATTGAGCGAAAGGTAATCCTTCCAAAAGGATTCGCTCTGTTCAATAGCCATAATAAATTCTCCTTACACGACTCCCTGTTTTTTATGGGAGCTGCTGGAGTGAGTATATCAGGCGGAGACTCGATAGACTTGAATGATCTGGCTATTTTTCAAAATTTCCGAAGGCGCAATGCCAAACATGCGAGAAAATGTTCGGGTAAAGTGGGCCTGATCGGAAAAACTGGCACTATGGGCCGCTTCGGTGAGGCCTTTTCCTGCAACTATCTCCTGAAAAGCCCGATTCATACGCAGCCATTGGTAGTAACGTCGAATAGGAATTCCCCACCACATCTTTAAACAGATGCATCATACGTCCCTCTGATAACCCAGCAATGCTGGAGAGCCTCATTAAGGAAAGCGGTGCCTCCAGGGATTCCTTCATGGCTGCCATTGCACGCACAATCCCTGGATCTATAGAGTGTGCCGATTCTGGTTTTTCGAGAGAGCTCCCTTGCAACTGGACAAAAAAATCTTCCACAATGGATGCAATCATCCCCACAGGGTCGTCAGCGTTAATTCTCTCCATTATTCGATCTTTGAATGGAATCACCAGATCATCGGCCAGAAGATTCTCGTCCATAGCCATGCACTCATGCTCCCGATCCGGAGCTATCAAAACACCGTGAGTTTCACTCCACCCGGTTCCTGAAACTCTTACACTACCAATGCACTGCATCATTAAACCGGGTTATTAATACATACGTATTAATTGGTAATTATTTTGATCTACAAGTGTCAGTGAAAAAAATATTTTTCACTGACACGCTGTTTTCTGATTTACAAACCTTTTGAGGTCTGATGACGTTTGAGCTGGCTGAGTTTAAAATTGTGCGCAACTGCGACTCTGGATGTGATATGGTACATAATTTGATGCAGAAGATGAAATTCAAAATTTTACTCCCATTCTATGTTTTCGCTGTATTAGCAGCAACTTTTTCCTGTGTGCCACATGTGGTCCGACCACACCATCACCATAGAAATTTGCACAGGAGCTGTATCAGTGAATGTCACGGTTTAACGGGAAAGGCACGGGCCAGATGCAATAATAATTGCAACAGAAGAAACAATTTTTAGTTCCCATTTTCGGGTATCAAATATTGCGTCAATGGTTGCCTCTATTTTCCGCCACAAGCGGCAGGCTGATCGTGATCACTGCACCTGCGTCATCATTTTTGGCCAGGATTGTTCCCTTTAGATTGTGCTCTATGATCATGCGGGACATGTAAAGGCCGATACCGCTGCCTCTCTGTTTGGTGGTAAAATAGGGGTCAAATATTCGTGGCAGAATGTCTTCCGGAATACCGCCTCCATTATCCTTGACGATCAGAGCTCCTAGATCTCCTACCCTCTTCAATAGCAACGAAATTTTTCCGCCGGAAGTTTTACGGTTCTTGAGGGCCTCCTGGGCATTGGTTAGAATATTGAGAATTGCTTGAGCAAACTGGCTGGAAAATCCGAAAACTTTTAATCCCGACTCCAGTGACAAAGCAATTTCGATCTGGCTATTTTTGAAACTCGCATCAATGATGGAGAGTGCATCGCTTACACTTTTTTGCATATCAAACTCTTCCGGTACACGATCCGGTCGAAAAAAATTGCGGAAGTCGTCTATGGTTCGCGACATCTGTTTCAGAATACCCTGTGCCTGCGAGACGGACGTTGCCAGGGTGTCTCTCGTGAGTTCCTCGTATTCATAATCATCCTGAATGTTACTCAAAATCAATGAGACCGCGTTAAGCGGCTGTCTCCATTGATGGGCGATGTTGTGCACCATCTCTCCCATGGCTGCCAGACGTGATTGCTGAATGAGCAGGTGATCCTTTTCCCGGTTGCGTTTCAGCTCTTCAATGACACGCATTTCCAGCGTCTCATTCAATTTCTGGAGATCCTCTTCCAGACGCTTCCTTTCCGTAAACTCTACAAATGTGACCACAACCTGCTGCAGTTTGCCCTGCGAATCCAGCTCGGGAAAAGCATTTACATATACCCAGAGCGGTGCCGGAACTCCTGATCGAACAATGCCGATTACATAGTCCCGAAGATTTCGCTTTTCGTTGATCACAATATTGGCTGGTTCCTCTCCCTCCACGATAGCTGCACCGGCATCATTTACGAAATGCCATTGAGGATTATGCAGATACCTTTCGACATCCTCAATTCCCTGGAGGCCCAGAAGCTCCTGAGCAGCGCTATTGCGATAGCGAACGCTACCATCTGGATTGTGTAGTACAATGGCAACCGGCAAATTCGCCAGCAACTCCCTGTGGGATTGTTCACTCTCTTTGAGAGCGGTTTCGGCTCGCTTGCGATCAGTAATGTCGTAATTAAGACCGGTCATCCGTAGCGGCTTGCCCCGGGAATCCCTGATAATCTGTCCGATCGCTTTGATATAGTGAATGCTGCCGTCAGACCAGATTACGCGAAACTCAGTATCGTATTCGCACTTGCCCTGGAGTGCAAGTTTTGAGACCTCTTCGCTCCTGATCCGATCTTCGGGATGCAAACCTTTCACCCAGGCTTCGTAGACTTCTGTAAAATTTCCTTTTTCAATGCCATAAAGGGCATACATCCTATCGTCCCAGACAAGTTTATCGTTTTGAATATCCCAGTCCCAGACGCCCAGCCCGGCAGCGCTGGCCGCCAGCGCAAATCTCTCGTTTGCGATGGAAAGCTCCTCCGTACGTTGTCTGACACGCTCTTCCAGTTCGTCCCTGGACTTCTCCAGAAGAAACCTCTGGATTCTGTTTTCCAGAGAAAGAGCCACAAAGTTGGCAAGGTTACTCAAAAAAGGGAGATACGGATCTAGAGCATCGCCGGAACCGATCCGAAATATAAAAAAACCAAAAGTATTTTTCCTGCTTCTCACAGGAATGGTGCGAACATCTTCTCTCACAGATAGAGGACACGAAAAATCCAGAGACCTGGGCAAGCCTGCACTCTCCTTTTTCTGCCCTGCTATGCATTCATGACAGAGCTCGCTACGGGACCGCAAAGGCGGCTCGCCCAAACAGACAAAGCAGGATTCAATACCGGGCAACTCGCTCAATGCCTGTGTGAGAAACTCCTCAATGCGTGCATCATCAGGTAGAACGAAAAGCAAGTTCTGGGCAGCCAGGAGCTGGCCCAGAACCCGTGCATCCACATGTTCCCATTCCCTGCCATACTCACTGGACTCCATGGACGGATTGGCATCAGATTGTTTTTCCATTATCATACTTCATGGTCTCTCATCAGTTCTTCCGGCTTAGTATAAAATGGATTTCTGATAATCTGTCCCCTGGCCACCATATAGGGATGCACCTGCAATATTTTGAAGAGTGTCGCACCGTCGAAAAGTCGGGCATCATACTGACACATCCCGAAATGGGGAAAATCGGTATGCACAGTGCCGAGCAAAATCTCATATTCCATGAGTAGATCGGAACCGGGAATGCCTTTCAAAGCCCAGGACATTTCGCCTGCCACTCTTG
>JBNLFC010000097.1:0-10125 GCA_050305335.1 Leptospirales bacterium | reverse complement strand
AGTGCATTTGATCGATTAATGCCTGTTAAAAAAAATTAGTGTTTTAATAGGGATTAAAAAGAAATGCGACATATTAAAAATAAAAATTAATAAAAATGCGGTAAAAGCAAGATGATTATGTCTCATATTCCATTGAAATAGAATGAAGGGGACTTTCCTGATATCACACAGCATCTACATTGTGAAATGCAGATTTGCCGGAGGCAGATGGGATCGAGAATGAGGAAAACCTTGCATTGCTCCAGGCTTTCTGGATGAATCTCAAATCACAGAGTCTCTTTTTTTGTTAAAAAAAAAATGACTGAGTGATCACTCAAAATGATTGACCGGTCACTCATTTTTTATTATCATCACTTTATATGGAAAAGCGTCGGAAGGAATCCATGCATCCGGAGAGAATCACCTCTGATCACAAATGGAAAGCTGGTCTGTTCTCTGCATACCTTGTGAGTGTGACACTCATCAGCAGCTTGAATATGGGATGCCATACTAAGGAAAATATGTTACGAAATGAACGAATTCATAAGTCGCCTCAATGGGATACAGACCGGTTTGTCAACCGTTTGCCACGCAAAGAGGCGAGCAGGCTGGAGATGCTCCACAAGTTTATTATGAATGACCGTAAAACAGTGCCGGAAAAGGAGCTGCCTATAGTGACACGAAACGCTGCTGACTTTGCTCCGTTGCCGGAAAAGCAATTACGTGTTACCTGGTTCGGACACTCTACTCTCATGATGGAAATCGATGGTGTACGATTGCTGGTGGATCCGGTCTGGTCCAATCGTCCTTCACCTGTGCCTTTTTTTGGTCTCACGCGCTTTCATCCGCCTCCCCTGCCCATTACGGAATTGAAAAAAATTCAAATAGATGCAGTGGTCATCTCCCATGATCACTACGACCATCTGGACAAAGATACCATAGCAGAGTTGCGTGATATGCCACTTCGTTTTATCGTTCCTCTGGGAGTGGGAACTTATCTGGAAGATTGGGGGGTAGACCCACTTCGCATCACCGAGCTGGACTGGTGGGAGGATACCCAAATCGGTGGCGTAAAAATCACGGCAACGCCTGCCCGCCACTTTTCCGGTCGCAGCTTTTTTAGTGGAAACTGGGACCGTACTCTCTGGTCTGGATGGGCCTTTCAGGGTCCAGGACACCGTGTCTTTTACAGTGGCGACACGGCTATGTTTCCTGAATTTAGAGAGATTGGTCATAAGCTGGGACCCTTTGATTTGACTATAATCGAAATTGGTGCGTATAATGCTATGTGGTCCGATGTCCATATTGGGCCGGAGCAGGCAATCCAGGCTCATAAAATGCTTCAGGGACGTTATTTACTTCCTGTGCACTGGGGCACTTTTGACCTGGCGCTCCACTCCTGGACTGAACCCATAGAGCGACTTGTGGAGGCAGCTTCAAAGGAGAAAGTTACGGTATTCACTCCTCGTCCGGGAGAGACTATTGACGCGGATGATTTTCAATCAAAAGCAGCTGGCGGGATCCATCGCTGGTGGCCTGCAATTCCATGGCAACGAGCCCGGGAAGCGCCTATTGTTTCAACAGGTCTGGAAGCAGTTGCTGACTACGGGCTGACCGGTGAGAGCGCAGAAGGGTTTTAAATGACCGTAATCGATAAAAGAAAAAAACTTCTGGATTGTGCCATTAGACTCTTTGCAAGGGTTGGGATCAATCAGACGACAACAGCGGACGTTGCCAGGCAAGCCGGGGTTGCAGCCGGAACTCTTTTCAACTACTTTCCATCTAAAGACGACTTGATCAAATCTTCTTACCTGGAGTGCAAGCTGGATCTGGCAAAGGCGCTGGGAGCTGACATCGACTTTCACGCCTCATTTGAACTTGTCTTGCCACAGCTCTGGTTGCAGATCATGGAGTGGTCACTGGAAAACCTGGAAAGGCATGACTTCATGAAACAGCTCAGCCACTCCCCTTATACCCGCGATGAGGTTTTGCAGAAAAGAGTTAAAGAAGAGTTCTGTTTTTTAACCAACGCTTTTCGAGAGGCTATGGAAAAGGGATCTATCGCCAGGATGCCACCGGAATACCTGGATGCCATTCTACTATCGATTTTTGAAGGTTCTGTGGATTATATTCGCCATAAGAAAAAAAAAGAACATCCGGATCTGATACAAATGTCCTACGAAGTGGTAAAGCGTGCACTGGGGGTGAAAAGGTGAATGAATTGTAACTAAAAAGATACTGGCTTTCCCGCTGAATGTATTCTTATGAATAAATCATTTTCGAAAATTAGCCGTAAAGGTTCGTCTTCTCCCGAAGACCTTCTCAAGAGAAAATCCGGCAGGTTCCAGTGCGCCCTGGAGTTCCTCCAGAGTCAGAGCATCCGGATCTCCGCCCTGCTCTGAAATAGAAAGTAGACCGCCGATCTTTAATACGCGGTGCATTTCTGCTACCATACCTTTGCGGTCCTCCATTTCTCCAAAAACAGTTACAAGAAAGATAATGTCAATAGACGAATCCGGAAAATTAAGCGACCTGCCATCTCCCGGCTTTGCTTCGAAATTCTTTAACCCCTTTATCGTAAGTCGCTTGTTTGCTTTCTGGATCATTTCCGGTTGGACATCGGAAAGGTAAAGTTTTCCCTCCGGAATCATGCGGGCAATGGTCGGTGAAAAATATCCAGGACCACACCCGATCTCCAGAACGATGGAATCCTTTTGCAAAGAGAGCCGTTGAGCAAGCTTTTTTGGAGAGAGGTAGATATTTCGTAGTGGCAAAAGTAGCATCCAGGAAAGGGAAGGTGGGTAGAGGCCCTTTCCTGCAAAGCGTTCGAGTGTTCCTTTTGTTTTCGATTTCATTGATTCCTGACTCATTGCTTCATCCTCGAAGACGCGCATAGGATGTCACCGATTTTCTCGAACCTGATCAACCACCCACTGAATTGCTGAAATAACAGTATCGGGGCGGTCGAACTGGATGTAGTGCCCGGCGTCGGGAAGTAGAAGATGTCTGCTATTGAAAGACCAGGTTGCTTCTTCTTCCTGTAAAACTTTCCAGATTTCTTTACTGCGCTTGCCTTCTTCTTCGGAAAGACCGCCCATCATAAATCGCTCATCGTTTCTCAGTGGTGCCATTGCCGATAACACAAAAAGGGGACGATTGGCAAATACTGGAGAAGCGCCGGATGCGATAAAGGATCTAACTTCTATAAAATATTCTTTCAACATCTCTCGTTCAGCGAACATCCCGGAGGATGTGGAAGCATATGCAATCCAGGGTTGCACTGTTTCAGATGGTTGATTGGGTAGTCCACCGGATAAAGTGAGTAGCAATCGCAGAAGACCGGTTCGAGCGATTGTGATCATGAGGCTTTTTTCCAATACTGAAAAGTCTGATTCCGAGAAAGAGGGAATCTCTCTTTTCATTCTCGCGGTTTGATCCGGATGTGAGGAGTCAACGAAAACCAGACCAGCAACATCTTCGCCATAGTATTTAGTATAAAGCGTAATCAAAGGTCCACCCATCGATTGACCCACCATAACGAAAGGTGGTTTTTCACCGGCTTTTCCCAGAGTTTCATGAAGCTCCCTCACGATCACCTGACCGGTTGCCTTTCCTTCGCGCCTCTCGCTCCACATGATTCCGCTACGGCTGTAAGCACAGGAACGGGTGAACCGGGCTACGGAATCCTGGACAGCAGCCCAGCTTAGAGAACCAAATGTATCTCCACCCGCTTCAAATACGACAACAGGTGCACCGCGCCCGCGACAAGCCAGCTGAACACTATGGCCATCGTCGAGTTTTATCATCCTGCCCGGAGGTGGAAATTTATCAAAATTTTCCAGGGTTGCTATCCGCTCATACGCCGTACCCGAGAGCATCGTAAACAGAATAACACCGACGGAGATATATATAATTCGAATAACTCTTTTTTTCATATACTGAACAATCCTTCTTTTTTTCATAGTAATAGTGCTCATAAAACACTTAAACCAACCACTATAGTGAACGGAGCCCTATTCATTGTGATAATATAACATGAACGAAAAAGAGTTGGACGGTCTACGGCATGAAACTCATCTGTGAGGGAATGAGTGTCACTGATTCATACTGCGGCGAAAAATGAGAGTATTACCGAGAATTTTTTTTCACGAAAGAGATCTGATAAAAAAAATCATCTCTGTCTTTATGATCAGCACGATCATCGGATTGCTTTTTGCGATCCTTGACATTGCATTTTTTGCTGTAACCGGAATATCAGATCCCAATGGGACTTCTTCATCTTTTTTTCTCCGCTTTTTTAACAATCAGATCGCTGTTCATTTTACAGCATCATGTGCGACAATTGCTGGAGAGCTCTTTTTTCGGAAAAAATGGTACCTGGGATTTGCCAGACTTCTAAAGATTTCCATATTGCCAGTAATGCTTGCAGGTATCGGCGGTTACTCCATTGCACTTGCCCTACTCCTTTTCATCTATGGATTCCTATACGGCCAGAAGGTCTTTGAGCACTTACTGATCACAGCATTTGCCGGTATCAGTATCAGTGCAGGCTTTTCTACTGTTTTCCATATTTTGTATCTCCGGATTGATTTTCTCACAAGATCTTCTTCGATTCGTCTGTCAGATTCAGCCGTAAAAAGGGAAACCGACTATGACGAAACGGTTACTGAAGACAACGATTTCCGGCTGAGTAGAAAGACTCCTTACAAAGGCATTTTCGTTAAGGAAAGCGGGATCTATCAATACATCTCACACAAGGATATTACTTATCTTTCGGCTCATGGGAAGCGAACGGTTATACATACTCGCGAAAAGGAGTATGTAACCCATCGCCTTTTGAACTATTTTGTGAAGATATTGCCCCCTGAATCATTTTTAAGATTACACAAAAGTTACATTGTTCAGCTCTCTGCCGTATCAACACTGCAATATGTAAAAGGAGGAAAATATCAAGTCTCCATCAAGGATGATGAGGATTCCCACATCTCTGTGGGACGGAAGTATTTGCCGGAATTGCGAAAAGCTCTGGGCATAGATTAGAGATCATCGCCTATCAGTAACCCGGAGGCTGCAAAACACCCGGTCGGGCAATCTCTCCATCGGTCTTTTTTAGTATCCGGGAAAAGAGGAAAGGCAATCCTGGACTCTTGATGGACGGTATAGTCAAACGAATCTTAACTGCCCGGATCTACTCTCTTGTGTCCCAGACTCCGCTGGAAAAGGCCGGGGCAATGAGTCGGTCTCTGGAGAATCATATTTATTTAAAGCGGGAAGATCTGCAACCGGTGTTCTCGTTCAAACTCCGTGGTGCTTATAATAAAATTCTTTTGCTTTCCGACGAGGAGAAAAAGCGGGGGGTCATCGCTGCCTCTGCAGGAAACCACGCCCAGGGTGTGGCCCTTTCAGCCCGGCATCTGGGTCTGGAGGCTGTGATTGTTATGCCGGTCACTACTCCTGAGATTAAAATGAGGGCTGTGCGAGCTCTGGGAGCTCAGGTGGTTCTGGAAGGAGAGAGTTACCAGGAAGCATTTCTCGCCTCCATGAAGATCGCTGCAAATCAGAAGATGACCTATATCCATCCCTTTGACGATCCCGATGTCATTGCCGGCCAGGGGACAGTGGGGTATGAGATCCTTCAACAATCTCCAGGTCTGGATGCTGTTTTTGTTCCCGTGGGCGGAGGTGGACTCATCGCAGGGGTCGGTTCAATCTTGAAAGAGCTCTCCCCTGAGACAAGAGTCATTGGTGTGGAGCCGGTGGACTCAGATGGAATGAAACGCTCTCTGGAGGCGGGCCGGCGGATCTCTCTGGAGCGGGTCGGGATCTTTGCCGATGGGGTTGCGGTGAAAGAGGTGGGTGAAATCACCTTCGATCTCTGTACAAAGGTCGTCGATGAGATCATCACCGTCACTACCGATGAGATCTGTTCGGCCATTAAACTCATTTACGAAGATACCAGGTCCATCATGGAGCCAGCAGGAGCACTGGCCGTAGCAGGTCTTGTACGTTATGTCCAACGCGAAGGATCCGACGGTCGTCACCTTGTAGCGATAAACTCCGGTGCCAATATGAATTTCGATCGTTTGCAATTCGTTACGGAAAGGACAAGAACTGGTGCTCAAAAAGAGGCTCTTTTTGCTGTCACCATCCCCGAAAAGCCCGGTGCACTTCGAGCCTTTACGGAACGATTTGTTGAGAACCGAGGGGTTACCGAATTCAACTATCGCTTGAGCGGAAGCGGTGAAGCCCATATCTTTGTTGGTATTTCCACTTCTGATGGATCGGAACGGTTCGCCTATATTACAAAATTATTGGATCTGGGATACGAGGCCGTTGATCTTACAGACAACGAACTGGCCAAGGTTCACATTCGCCACATGGTAGGTGGCCGATCACCCCATGTAAAAAGCGAAGTCATCTATCGCTTTCATTTTCCCGAACGACGGGGAGCACTTGCAAACTTCCTCAATACCATGAGCGTGGAGTGGAATATCTCTCTTTTTCATTACCGAATGCACGGAGGCGATTTCGGAAGGGTTCTGATTGGTATGGAGATCCCACCCGAAGAGCGTCCCCATTTTCAGCACTTCCTGGATCGGCTCGGTTATTCGTATGAAGAGGAGACTGAGAATCCCGCATATCGATTGTTTCTATAAAAGAGGATCGATTCACTCCATCTGAGGAGAAAGCAAAACCCTTCTGTCGCTTGTTTTATCCTTCATTTGTTTCGGCCCATTTTCCCCGGAAGGGATCTATACATTACCCGATAACTGGAAGACACCTGCACGTTGGGATGGAGAGCATTGCAGAACTGAAAAAATGAAGGCCTGCCCTGGGTGCAGGACAGAGATGGCGACGGTAAGAACGAGTTGATCATCCGGGATAGCCTCCCTCTCACGGAAGGGGCTTCTATGGTGAATCATGGCCTGATCCCATGGGTTTACCAGGTTGATTCCGGCGGATGGATCCGCCTGGAGCTTTGCTCCAGGATTGGAATGGATTTGTGGCGATCGATATAGAAATGGAAAAAGAAGCCGAAAAATACCGGGGAAACTGGGAGGGCGGAAGAGGTCATCCAGCTTGTATCCAATACTCCCTGTGCACGTTCAAAAGGAGTAATTGAGATTCGGCCTTTGTGGGAGTTCACTTAGAGACGCCTCGTACAACGGATAGCCCATTTCATCTAAGCCACTTTTCAATCTTTGAGCACGGCTCACCCACCATTGTTTTTAAGATGAACTTTTAATAAACGTAAAAAGAGAGTCATCTGGAAGAAATTAGATTGTATTTACCTTCGGATCGTGCCACGTTATTAGGACACTTCTTTGGAAGCCCCTTTTTTCGGGATTTTTTTTGACTGATCTCGTGAAGCAGGTACATTTCGTATGAATATCCTCCAGGTTGCGACTCTAAACCGACCCATTGGTCGGGAACTGGGCTATAGTCCCATTGAGACGGTGATCTATAACATAGACAGCGGACTCCACAGGATGGGCCACCACTCCATTGTCGCCTGTTCCGGAGACTCCCGGGTCGTTGGCGAACAGTTTGTTACAATAGAAAAAGCGTTCAGCGAATACTGGAGCGTCGATACAAATGTGCAGCGGGAATCGATGAAAAAACATTTATTTCTCTCTTTGCAGAAAGCTACCGCCGGTGATATTGACGTTATTCATATACATGACGCTATAATGCTTGAATTTATATTTAATGGCGTTACAAAAAGTCCGGTCCCCATTGTGATGACGCTCCATGTCCCCGCAGAAGAAGAGGCCGCCTTTAAGAAATGGAATCAATTTTTGACCTCCACATCCGGTGTATATTTTGTGCCTATCAGCGAATACCAGCGTAAGCAGCATGCAGGGCTAATCAATTTACAAAATGTGATCCATCATGGAATAGACGTGGAGGATTACCCATTTCGAGAGAAGCAGGAGCGACAGAATTACTTCTTTTCCCTGGGAAGAATTACACGAGACAAGGGGCAGGATAAAGCAATTGAGACGGCAAAGAAAAAGAATCTGCGCCTTATTATTGCGGGCAACGTTCAGAATAAAGAAAAGGACAGGGCTTTTTTTAAAGAAATAGGCGCTTCCATTGATTGGATTACGGACGCAGGCCACCTCCCCGGAGATGGTGACTATTATGCGAAAGTTATGAAACCAATTCTGGATAGTCAAAAACAGATCATCTACATTGGAGAGTTGAACAGCGATCAAAAAAAGCAGTGGTATGTTCATGCGAAAGCAACTCTTTTTCCCATTCAATGGGGCGAGCCTTTTGGCCTTGTGCTAATTGAGTCTATGGCCTGTGGAACTCCTGTGGTGGCATTGAACAGGGGGTCAGTACCGGAGATCATTCGCCATGGAAAAACCGGCTATGTGATCGATTCCATGGATGAGATGGCAGAGATGGCGAATTCCATTTCCGAAATCGATCCCCGCCTATGCCGCAAACACGTGGAAGAATATTTTTCCATCGAAAGTATGACCCGTAAGTATTCGGAACTCTACAAGCAGATCGCGAGGTAATTCTCTTATGCCGAAAGACATCCCCATCAGCAATGGTTCGTTTCTATTAAATTTTGATTCCGACTATCAGATTCGGGATGTCTATTTTCCATACGTTGGTCAGGAAAATCACGGCAGTGGCAATCCATTTCGTTTCGGTGTGTGGGTGGATGGGGTGTTGTCCTGGATGGGACCAGAATGGGAAAAAACTCTGAGATACAAAGACGATACGATTGCAACCGACGTTCACTTGAGAAATGAAAGACTCGGAGTGCAACTACGGTGTACGGACGTGATTGATCTGGAACTGAACGTATACATAAAAAAAATTGAAGTATTCAATCTACGGGAACAGGAGAGAAAGGCGCGTCTTTTTTTCAGCCACGACTTCAACCTTTATGGAAACGACATAGGAGGAACAGCGTACTTTGATCCCAGAAGCTCTTCTATCATTCATTATAAAATGCACCGATATTTTTTGATCAGCTGCTGGCAAGATCATAGTCAGGGAGTTCAACACTTTACCTGCGGCAAAAAAGAGACGCCAGACCATATACCTGGATTGCACGATGAAGAGGACGGCGAACTGAGAGGCGAACCTGCAGCCTGGGGTTCTCCCTATTCCACTATTGGAATCTGGATGAACCTGCCACCGGGTGGAAGTTCGACCAATTATTACTGGATCGCCGCCGGCGAAACATACGCCGAAGCGATCCGACTGAATCGAGAAGTTCACACCATAACACCGGAAACGTTATTGACCCGAACTTCTCGTTACTGGACCACCTGGATTCGCAAAGAGGCGTTGCAAAAGCGACTCAAGGCTCTTCCTGATTCTATGGCCGATATATTCAATCGGAGCCTTTTGATTCTCCGAACGCAAATTGACAACCACGGTGCGATCATCGCTGCCAATGATTCGGATATTGTTCGGTTCGGTAAGGATACCTATTCCTATATGTGGGGACGGGATGGAGCCTTTGTGGCAGCGGCACTGGCAAAGGCGGGTTATTCTCATGTTTGTAAACAATACTTTGACTACTGCTCCAGGGTTATTTCCGACGAAGGCTACATGTTTCAGCACTACAACCCCGACGGATCCCTTGCCAGCAACTGGCACTCCTGGCTGGTGGAAGGCAAAGAGGTCCTGCCCATTCAGGAAGACTCCACAGCCCTCACTCTCTGGTCGCTCTGGATTCATTACGAAAACTTAAACGATATAGAGTTTCTACGGCCCCTCTACCACTCCCTGATCCTCAAAGCGGCGAATTTCCTGGTCAACTATATTGATTCGCAGACAAAACTTCCTCTTCCCTCCTACGATCTCTGGGAGGAGAGATATGCGACGCATACATATACGGTCGCTTCGGTGATCGCCGGACTCAGAGCTGCCGCC
Source organism: Leptospirales bacterium (assembly GCA_050305335.1). Lineage (GTDB taxonomy): Bacteria > Spirochaetota > Leptospiria > Leptospirales > Leptonemataceae > JBNLFC01. The sequence goes on along the minus strand of JBNLFC010000097.1, from coordinate 240 downwards.
CGTTTTGGGGATCTCTTTCAGGACACATCCCTGGCGATACATTACAATCAGGTTGCCGATGAGATGACGGAAGCGCTGAAGAAGTATCTGTACCATGAAGGCCTTGAGCGATATGCCCGATCCGGTACAAGAACGGAAGATGGTTACACATTGAATGCCGTGATTGATATCAGTCTGTTAAGTCTTGCAACTTTCGGGGTCCTTGCTCCTGAGAATCCTCGTATGCTTGCCACCTTCCAG
>JBNLFC010000096.1:0-10202 GCA_050305335.1 Leptospirales bacterium | reverse complement strand
AGACTGTTGGACAGAATATTTTGCAGTGAGTGACCCGGGCTCCTCCGGGAGTCAGAAATAGGCGAGCCCGGGGGGTTGGTCTGTTTCTTCCCGGAAAAACTCCCTCCTCCTGCCCTCAGGTATTTTTCTTCAATAAATCCCTATAAAAGAGCCGTAGCCACTGAAGTATTGTGTCGATAATAGTCCCGGGGGTTCTCCGGGGTGAAGACACCTTCTCAATCATCAGTTCGGAAATCCCTTCTGGTAAAAAAAAGCGTTTTCCTGCAATTATAGATTGAAGGGGAAATTGTAATATATGGAAATGCTGTGAAAACTATCCAAAAAGCTGGGTCACGGCAAAAGCGGGGCTCAGGATAGCAGATCAGGATTATTCCCATGACAATCGGTCAATAAGGGATTTTTTTTAATACTTCACTAATGCTAAGAAAACTTAAAATCCGCTATAAGATTTTGCTCTTGATCAGTATGCCAATACTGGCATTGATCGCGTTTGCAATACACGAAGTGGTTCAGCGCCTCCGGGTAGCCGACGAGATGAAAGCTATGCTATCGCTCTCAGACCTCACCGTGATCACTAGCTCTCTGGTGGACGAGATCCAGAAAGAGCGAGGGCTTTCAGCCGGGTTTCTGGGAAGCAAAGGCCATACTTTTGCAAAAGAACTCAAGAACCAACGCAAGGTGGTAGATGCCCACATTGTAGAGCTGGAAAATTTCACCCGTGAATTTGACACCAACCGCTATGGTCCGGAGTTCAACTCCCTGATCAAAGGTGCACTTACCAACTTCCAGATCATGAAGACCAGGCGCAATGCAGTGGATTCACTGAAGGTTTCAGTGGATGAAATGCTCAATTACTATGGCTACATCATCGACCCACTTCTCTACATCGAAGTGTATGTAACACGCCTTTCCAGTGATTCGGAAACTACGAAAATGCTGATTGCCTATACAAACTTTGCAATAGCGAAAGAGAAGGCGGAAATCGAACGAGCTATTCTGAACAATACATTTGCTCAAGACCGTTTTTCCACAGGAATGTACCACAGATTCAACTCTCTTGTACATGAACAGGATACGTACATCAGCGTAACGTTGAGTCTCGTTACCCAGGAACAGAAGGATTTTTACAGGAATAAAGTTCGCGGCCAATATGTAATGGAAATCAACCGTATGCGTGCGGTAGCGAGAGATCACTCAACAAGGGGGGGGTTCGGCATTGACCCCGTATACTGGTGGAACATGGCCACCGGAAGACTCTACCTTCTGAAGCAGATGGAAGACCGGCTCTCAAAAGATTTGAAAGAGTACGCAACAAGACGTCAGGCCGAAGCAAGAGCTATATTTATTTTTTATTTAATTCTGCACCTGGCCGGTTTTACGGTTACCTTTCTTATCTCCATTCTCGTGATTAAAACAATCACACAGCCCATTTACATAACCGTTGACCAGATTAGAGGTGTCACCCGTGGTGATCTGACATTGCGTGTTCCAACACTTTCGGAAGATGAGATGGGACTCCTCTCTCGCAGCATGAACGATTTTCTGGATAAGCTGTTAAAGATTATAACGAACATCCACGATTCGGCAGAAGAGATTTCGCGAACCTCGACCCAGGTATCCTGGTCTGCCTCCCATTTTTCGGAAACCTCACAGAGTCAGGCCACGTCCGCACACGAATCTTCTGAGGCGGTAAGCGGGCTTTCCGCTACAATTGGAAATGTGGCAGATGCTGTGAATTTGCAATCCAAAAACGTAACTGAAATGAACCGCCACCTGGAGCCTCTTGTGGCTTCTGTAACCATGATTAAAATGTCACTGTTGCAGCTGGCCAATCTGGCCAAAGACGCTGCAAAAAAAGCGCATTCAGGGGAAGATACGGTGACAGCGGCCACTACCGCAATGGATGACATCAGAACCAGTTCCGGGAAAATTTCCGAAATCATCCACCTGATAACAGAGATTTCCGACAGAACCAATCTGCTTGCGCTCAACGCAGCCATTGAGGCGGCTCGTGCAGGTGAAGCCGGACGCGGCTTTACGGTGGTTGCAGAAGAGATTACCAAGCTGGCGGAACGGACAGTCATATCCATTACTGACATTAAAAAACTGATCGAGATGACCGACGACTCTGTGCAACGAGGTTACGAACAGTTCCAGAGCGCTGCAAGAACTCTCAATGAAATCATTGATGCTGTGAACGGAATCGATCAATCGGTGGAAAAGTTCAAAAGCATTATCATGGACCAGACCAAAAACGTAGTATCAATTGCCAACGGCGTTGACAACATTACCAAGCTGGCCCGAGAAATTGACAATGTCACCGAAGATCAGAAGAAAACCATGGAAGAGATAGCCCGTGCTGTTATGGAAATTTCCGATCAGACCGACCAGATATCCGCCGGTGCTCAAAAACTGGTAGAGCCTGCACTCAAAATGGAAGGTATCGCCGATGCCATGCGGACTCTTGTAGAACAGTTCAAGATTACATAACTTTAATGGTCACCATTTTCACGTAGCAGACTCATGACTTCTTTCAATTCTCGCATTCGCTTCGGTCGGGTAGCTATCATACATGATTGGCTCACCGGGATGAGGGGCGGTGAAGTAGTATTGGAAGGACTGCTGGATCTTTTCCCGAATGCAGATATTTTCACTCTTCTCCATAATCCTGGATCGGTTTCTGGCAAGATTGAATCCAGAGAAATTACTACCTCGTTTATCAATCGCCTTCCGTTTAAAGCCAGAAAATATCGAAGCTATCTACCACTGTTCCCCACCGCAATAGAGCTGTTCGATTTGCACAACTATGATCTGGTGATATCCAGTTCCCATTGCGTTGCCAGAGGAGTGATAGTGCCACCTGGTATTCCACATATCAGCTACATTCACTCACCCATGCGATATGTATGGGATATGTATCATGAATACTTCCCGGCAAAAGGAGTGGCGAGTCGCTTCATCATTCCCTTCTTCGCCAACTATTTACGTATCTGGGATGCAGCGTCTGCACACCGGGTAGATCGATATATTTCCAACAGTCAATTTGTGGCTTCTCGCATTAAAAGGTTTTATGGCCGGGAGGCAAAAGTAATCCCCCCCCCTGCGTGGCCGATGACACTCAGGTCCCGCGGACAGGGAATCGGGATAATTTTTATCTTGTGGCAGGGGCTCTTGCTCCCTACAAACGCGTGGACCTTGCTGTGCAGGCCTTCGCAAGTAATGGTCGAAAGCTGGTGGTGGCAGGCACGGGCCCGGAAGACAAAAAACTGCGCAAGATCGCGTCAGACAACATCATCTTTCTGGGAAGAGTAACCGACGCCAGGATGACAGAGCTCTATTTAAAAGCGAAAGCTCTGATCTTTCCAGGGCTGGAAGATTTCGGCATAGTTCCTGTGGAGGCCCAGGCCATGGGATGCCCTATCATTGCCTATGGTAAGGGGGGAGCACTGGAGACTGTGGTTGAAGGAAAGACCGGGGTCTTCTTTTACACACAGGATAGCGTAGCACTGAACCAGGCAATCAACCAATTTGAGAAACTGCAATTCCAGCCGAAGGATTTCCAGAAAAACATAGAACGGTTCAAGCGAAAAGTTTTTCTGGAATCCATTCGCAAAGAGGTTGAAAGACTCCGATAAGCCACGTCAGAGGCATACGAAGCACCGGAGCTAAGAAGTTACCGGATATCAAAGAATGTAACGGCTTAAATCTCGATCTTCTACAATACCCTTTAAACGGTTCTCTACAAAGGTACGATCAATACGTATCTTTTTGCTTTCAGGAGGAAGATCGGGAGCCTCGAAAGATGTCTCCTCCAGCAATCGCTCCATGATCGTATGCAGACGCCTGGCGCCAATGTTTTCACTCTCCTCATTCACATGAAATGCAATGCCGGATAAAGCATCCACCGCATCATCTGTAAACTCCAGCTCCACCCCTTCGGTGGCCATGAGCGCTTGAGCCTGACGCACGAGAGAGTTTTCCGGACCCACAAGAATTTGCTTAAAATCCGCCTGGGTTAACTTTTCCAGCTCCACGCGAATGGGAAAGCGCCCCTGAAGTTCAGGTATAAGATCAGAAGGCTTTGTTGTATGGAAAGCGCCAGCCGCGATGAAGAGTACGTGGTCAGTTTTAATGGGGCCCTGCCGGGTCTGAATGGTAGCTCCCTCCACAATAGGTAAAAGATCTCTCTGCACACCTTCTCTGGAGACATCGGGACCTCCGCCACTCTGGGAGGATCCACCTTTTCCACATATTTTATCAATTTCATCTATAAAAATGATACCCATTTGTTCTGCGCGGCGAACTGCTTCACTTTGAATTCGATCAGGGTCGATGAGGCGATCCAGTTCCTCTTCCAGAAGAATACGGCGAGCCTCCTCCACAGTAACCCGGCGTCGCTTCTGTTTTCGTGGCATTAGATCACCGAGCATATTTTGCACCTGCATGTCGATCTCTTCCATGTTCTGGCCTGAGAGAACCTGAACCATGGGCGATGCGGGTGATGAAACCTCAAGCTCCACCTCTCTGGACTCCAGTTCCCCTTTCTGAAGTTTTTCACGAAACTGCTCTCTTACACGGGCTGAACGCTCCTTCTCTTCAGTGGCAGCACCGTCATCGGGAACCTGTTGCATGTTCGGCTGAGTAGATTGCTGAAGACCGGCCAGAGCCTGCAACCCTGCAGGGGACATGCCGGTCAGGTTTTTCATGAAAGTCTCCGCGTCACCCGGACCAGGCGACCTGATTTCATGCTCTTTTGTGGAGGGAATCAGTAGATCAAGAATTCGCTCTTCCGCATTTCTCCTGGCCTCGTCTTCCACCGTAGCCCGGTACTCACGTCGCACAAGGTTCAAAGATGCGCTGACCAGATCTCTTACCATAGACTCTACGTCACGTCCCACATATCCGACTTCCGTGTATTTAGTGGCTTCTACTTTTACAAAAGGTGCACCGGTAAGACGGGAGAGTCTCCGTGCAATTTCCGTCTTACCGCAACCGGTGGGACCAATCATGATAATGTTACGTGGATAGATCTCCTCACGAATCGAGTCGGGAATCAATCGTCTTCTTCCTCTGTTTCTTACAGCGATGGCAACGGCCTTTTTGGCGTCAGTCTGGCCAACGATGTAGCGATCCAGTTCCGTGACGATCTGTCGGGGCGTCATATCATCCAGATTCATTATTCTTTTCTCACCGGTTGGATGAGCGGTGTTTGAATTCACAGTATTCACAGGGTCGTTCATTTTTCAGCCTACTTCTTCGACAGTGAGGGATTGGTTGGTGTAAATGCATATTTCACCGGCTATCTTCATAGAGGTTTCTACAATGTCTTTCGCAGACAAAGAAGTTGTACGATATAGTGCTCTTGCCGCAGCAAGGGCATAATTTCCCCCGGAACCGATGGCAACGATTCCGTCATCCGGTGCGATGACATCACCAGTACCGGATATCAAAAAAATTGATTCCCGATCGGCAACAATCATCATGGCCTCCAGTCGGCGTAATATTCGGTCTGTTCGCCATTCTCTTGCCATCTCAACAGCGGCCCGGCTGAGATTCTTCTGGTATTGCTGCACTTTTTTTTCAAATAGTTCAAGTAGCGTGAAAGCATCGGCCGTCGCGCCGGCAAAGCCCGTAAGAATGGTGTCCTCTCCAATTCGACGGATCTTGCGAGCCCCCGACTTCATCACAGTGGACCCCATGCTCACCTGGCCGTCCCCTCCCATCACGGTTTTTCCGTCACGCTGGACACAGAGAATGGTGGTAGATCTAAATTCTGGAAGCATGTGCAATAATTTTCAACGGATCCCGTAGAGCCAACACGATTTTAAAAAAGACGCATAAGAATCAATCACTCGGGACAGCAAACCGACCATGGGGATGGCATTGGCGATGAATCTCCCTCAACCGCTCTTTTGTCACTGCAGTATAGATTTGCGTGGTAGAGAGGCTGGCATGACCCAGCATCTCCTGCACAGCCCTGATATCAGCCCCGGCGTTTAACAAATCGGTAGCAAAAGTGTGACGAAAACGGTGGGGAGATATGGAGCGACTCAAACCAACTCTTTTTCTCATCTGGTTCATACGATATCTGACACTGCGATCACGCATAGGTGCACCTCTAGCATTTATGAACAGGGCCTCGGTGGACGGTTTCAGAAAAAGGCGCACTGCAAGATACTCAGCCAGACTGCGGACCGCCGTGGATCCAAGAAAAACCATGCGCTCTTTCCCCCCTTTTCCACGAACTTTAATGGTTCTATCTGAAACCGGAGTTCGTATGGTGAGAGAAAGCAATTCGGAAATTCGCATTCCCGTTGAATAGAGAATCTCAAAAATGGCACGATCACGCAGGACGAGCGCCTGGTTCTGAGAAGAGATCGAAGATGTTTCCGAAGTGTCACCCTCCAGAATACGGCTCATATCATTGGGAGAAATTACTCCAGGAAGCGCTCTGTAGATCTTTGGCAGGGGAACACCTTTTGCCGGATTTTCTTCCATAAGTTTGTTTCTCACCAGACATCCATAAAAGCTACGAATGGTGGAAAGCTTTCTTGCCTGGCTCCGCGTGGATATCTTTCTATTCCCACTACGCCCGGTAGTACTACCCTGCCCTGGTGTTGATGATTTCAAAAAAGCCCCAGTACGATAGGCGAAATATGATCGCAGATCGATGTGCGAAATTTTCAGGGGGTCCATTGCATGGTGTTGCAGATACAAAAGATACTCATGCAGATCCATCACATAGGCACGCAACGTATGAGACGATGCTCCCCTTTCCACAGCCAGGGATTCAAAAAAAACCTCCATATAGTGAGCATAGTCAGGATGGAGTGATTCAGGGGACCTGTCCAGGCTCCTTTCTCCAGGCAGATAAAGTTGGTACCGGTCCTTCCATTCCTGATGGTCCAGAAATGCAGGCTGTTTCGCTCTTTTTCCCATATATTTTCCAGTATCGACCGAATTGGCCGCAAATGATAGAGCTCTCCTTGACACAATCTTGAATAAAAAGGACCCTGGAGAGTATGAGTGAAGAGATGGATTCGACAGAAGTATTGAATGCAGCACAGTTGCGAGAAGGATTGAGGATCTTTCTGGAAGCCTATATGAAAGCGAAGCTTCTCTCCAATGACGCAGGCACTCTGCGTATGCATATCCTCCATGCAAAGAATAGCCGGGATAAGAGTGTAAAAGAAAAGCAGATCAACTATCTCTTATTACGACTGGAGGAGCGATTGCTGAAAAAGGACGAAAAGTTGTCCATGAAAGAACTTCACGTTTGCGAGTTTCTGGTAGAAGAACTACAGGCCTATGTAAAAAACTCAATATCCAGAAAAAAATAAAGGGTCTGGTGAAAATCAACGTTCATGATCTATCAAAGCCATTGATTGGCACACTGTGGAATCGACCGTTATGAAAGACATCAAGATCTATGCAGAGTTGCTGGATGTAGAGGCCATGCGTCAATTTGAGGGAGCAATGATCCAGCCTTTTGCCGTAAAGGGCGCCCTCATGCCTGACGCGCATGCAGGATACTCTCTGCCCATTGGCGCTGTGGTTGCCACCGATGGGGTCGTAGTTCCGGCCTGGGTAGGATACGACATCGGTTGCGGTATGTGCGCTCTTCCCACAACATTTTCCCGAGAGGAGGTATCCAATAATGCAAAGAAAATATTCCAATCCATCTATCGATCTATTCCGGTGGGCTTTAATCACAACCGCAACGATTCGATCTGGAATGAAATCCCGGACATGACCGCCTCAGGGCAATCGATCTTTGAGAAAAAGGGATTGCAGCAACTCTGTTCCCTCGGTGGTGGAAACCATTTTATCGAAATCGGCTACGACGAATCCAATCAAGTCTGGATTATCATCCATTCCGGCTCCAGAGGAATTGGCCACGCAGTGGCAAGCCATTACATGAGATTGGCGTCAGGAACTGGTAAGGCAAAGGAAGGACACTATGGATTCTCCATTAGATCCAGGGAAGGCAAAAATTACATAAAAGATTTAAACTTTTGCCTGGCCTTTGCTCTGGAAAATCGCAAACAAATGATCACCCGGGTAGAACGAGAAATGAGCCACTACTGCCAGGGCCAGGGAAAGTGGCAAGAGTTGATCAACCGCAACCACAATCATGCAGAGGAAAAAAATGGGCTGTGGATTCATCGCAAAGGTGCAACTCATGCGGAGAAAGGGATGATGGGTGTGATTCCCGGGAATATGCGGGACGGCTCTTTCATCGTAAAAGGGAAAGGAAACCCGGACTCGCTTTTCTCATCGTCCCATGGAGCCGGTCGGGTGATGGGTCGCAAAGAGGCCGAACGAAACATTTCATTGAACGACTTCAGAAATAGTATGAAAGGCATTCAGGCGAAAGTGGAAAAGTCCACTCTGGACGAATCACCCGATGCCTATAAAAACATTTTTGAAGTCATGGAGCAACAGAAAGACCTTGTGGAACTGATCCACCATGTAAAGCCTATTATCAACATCAAAGGCTAGAAAAGGGTCCGTTTGCTCAAGACTCACGTCTTTCTTATGTGACATAATGCGGGAGCTGTCTTTGTTGACACCGAAACAAACATCTGCTAATCAGACGATCCCCACTCCCACAAGCCCGCCTCCTCCACCCGATGCGGGGCGGGGGCGATGCTGTATTTGCGATAGACGCTATTGAAAACCTCAATAGACAACCATTATACAGCTTCTTATCCGATAATTGTGAGCCTGTTTTGCCGGTATTCCGGCGTAGACTCTAGCGCGAGACCGTAGGGCAGACGAAATAAGGTGAAAACCGTTCTAAAATATAGAATTCTTTATCATTTAATATTGCACCAGCATTACTGAGAAAGCAGTTGGCCGCTGGCTTAGCCTATCAGCCAACTTAGTTGACCATACAATCGCTAACAATTCGTTAAATTTTGCAAAAAAAGTTCTGCTATGTTAGAATAAGGGATGAAAATTTGATAACAATTTGCCATATTGCAAATTGGCAACTCACACTTCTTCAGGAAGAAAGCCGATGAAATACCTGCAATACTTATCCAGATTGATAGCCACCGCATCAACAATCCTGGTCCTGACGATCACAGTACAATGCATGCAAGCAGAGCGTGTTAATACGGACATCAATGGCCCCAAAGGAGTGGGCTCATTCATAACGCAAGTGATCATTGCCTCGCTTTTGGGAATAGCTCCCACATCCGTCAACGCACCCACCTGGAGCAAAGTCTTTGCCACAGCCGATACGATTTTTGCCTTCAGTGCCGACGATGGATACGTTTATGCCTGGGGTGCCAACTGGGAGGGAGAACTTGGTGCCAATCTGGACCCTGCCACCTATCCCGAGGTAAACCAGCCTACAAAGGTCTGTGCTGATACTGCCTGCACATCTTACCTTCTGGCAGCCGATGTGGCGGAATTCAATACGTCGGACTGGTTTATATGGATGCGAAAAACCGATGGAAGTGTATGGGGCTGGGGACACAACCGAAACAGCAATCTGGCAGGGTATGGCGCTCCATCTGAATATGGGCTTGGTGTAGCATATAGAACACCAATGATTATGTATCAGGATTATCCTCGAAGCACACCTCTCACAGGGGTAAGCGCAATTGCCAATGGTTACCAGGATACGCTTTTTCTCAACTCTGCTGGAGACATCCAGGGGCTCGGCTGGAGCATCTATGCAGTGGACAACACTCAAAACTATTACCAGGTTCCACAATCCACAAAGTCTGGAGCTGCCTTTCCGGGCGGAGTCCAGCAGCTCCATTCTGTAATGGGCACTGCCTTTGTCGTTGACGGGAATGGAGATGTATGGTCCTGGGGAGGGACATCCACAATGGGTGATAACAACTATTCCCGAAGTCAACCATGCAACGCCACCTATCCCCAGTTTTGTTTCACGCAGCAGAAGGTTTGCTCTCCTGCTGATCTAGCGGCCACAAATAGCCTGTGCTCCTCATATCTCAATGGGGTCACTTTTATATCCGGTACAGGGGGACCAACTGCACAGGCTCTCATGAGTAACGGTGATATCTACTCCTGGGGGTCTACGAATTGTGGTGAGCACGGTGCAGGATCAGGCTACACGGGCACTCTCTATAAACCGCTGAAAATGCTATTATCGAACCCGGCGGTCGCCATTGCCAATAATACTCAGGGAAACACCTACCACACGGTTCTGGTGGATAATAGTG
>JBNLFC010000095.1:0-10224 GCA_050305335.1 Leptospirales bacterium | reverse complement strand
CCTACAAAGTTGCTCCCCGCGTAAGAGAGCCGGAGGGCCACACGATCACTCATTTTCGCATGTCCTATGTGCCCAATTTCGCTCTGAGGATTTCTATATCTTTTGTAAGCTCTTCATACAGGTCTTTTGCCATATCGATGATTACCGAAGGTTTGCTTTTGGAAGCTTTCCCCATGCCGTACAGCTTTCCAAGATATCTGCGAGACCGCTCCAGATACTCAAGTTTGGATTGATTTGTGGAAGCCAGAAGAGGAAGAAACCGTTTTGTGAGGTATCCATTGAGGTACACAACTCCATCGAAGCCCCAGTTGTTGTCCGTATCGGGTCCCAGAAGATTGATAAACTGGTCGTGGGGTTCGCGACCATTGCTCATGATTTCCAGCGTGGGAGTATAATACTGAACTGCCTTTGTATAAAGGAAATCGGATATCTTATCAAATCCCTTGCCGGGAAACTCCTGTGCGAGATCAGCAAAAAGCCAGGCTCCCCGTAAAGCTGAGATGGCTTTTTTTGGCGTAGGCGCGATATTGATCCCTCTCATCTGATAGCACTCTATTGCAAGAATATAGCTTGCTGCACCGTGAACAAGGTTGCGGTCTTCATTGAAATCGATGGGGCCCACGATCTTTTCGATTCCTATACGCCGATCGGTCATTTTTTTCCGCAACTCCATAGCCTCTTCATGGGCAAGTTGGCTGAAGTCTGTGGGAAAGGAGGTGTAAAGGCACTGAGGGCAAGTGATGGTGACATAAGCAAGAGGGTAGACTTTACCGTATTTTTTATTGATCTCATATGTACGGCGCAGCTCGGCTGTCAGCTTTCCTGCGATCAGGCGTCCTCCACCGGAATGAAGTAGCTCCCGATTGAATTCATTTTCGCAGACCGGACAGCGAGTTTTGTCTTTGGATCTGTAAGAAATCGCCCTGGCACGGGAATTCAGAATTGCCATATCACTCCTTTGGAAACAGGTTGTTTGAAAACAGCCTGCTAAAAAACTTATGGGTATTCAGTCTCTATATCGTAGCCTTTCTCGTGTAAAGTAAAGATTCCGTTGTGCCTGAAATCGAAAACAGTCCCATGGGGGAGTTCGGAAAGGCCACTTTCAGGCGGTTTTTCCTCCGTCTGACGAATTGAGAAAAGGCCAGGAAAAGAAAAAAAGCAGAAGGTGTTCAACGGTGATACTCCAGATTCCGATAGAGAGAGGCAGGGATTGCAGGGAGTATCGAAAACAGGCGTCGATTCTCTCTGTACGGAAGCGTCTTATATCTATTGTAAACGAGCGTCGAAACATGAAAAGCACGAAAACTCTACTCCTGACCGTTGCACTGACAGCCATTGTCATCAACCAGCCGTCATCCATAAAAGCAGAGTCTGTGATCGAAAAATCCAGTGCTCTCAGGGAAGAGCTGACCCGGGTGATTCGAGAATTGAGGCCCATGGTATACAATTTTCCCTGTGAGCCGTTTCCTGAATGTAAGATGCAGGTGCCGGAAGCCGAAAGGAAAAAAGGACCCTGGGAGCGCACAAAAAAATTCACAGAAGCCAAAAAGATTTTCCAGGAGGGTTTGATCTACCATTTTGAAGGGGATTACATAAACTCTTATAATCGTTTTCTGGACACTCAGCTTCGGGTGGACCAGCTCCTGGAACAGCTCAGCCAGGCCTACATTGACCGCACCGGGCAGATGCTCCGGGACTCTATTGAAAGGAAATATCCCGAGAGCGAGTATGACAAAAGCGTCGCCGATATTACCATGGACTACGGCCAGGGATCCAACTTCCGTCGGGATTTTAGAAAGACTCGCGAGGCCGGATTTGAAGATCGGGAGTACAATCCCAAAATGGTCCACTTTGTGCTGGATAAGTATCAGATCGAGGCCAACATGAAGATGGGGTACTACTATCTGGGACTTGCCAAAGGGGCAAGAGTAAAAGCGCTTCGCATTGAAGAGAGAATGCCCGAGCACCGACATATTGAGCCGGCGCAGAGGTCGGAAAGAGTCCACCTCTATCTGATCACAATTCAGCTGGCGCGCAGGGCAAAATTCAATGCGGAAATGATTTATCACCTGAAATATCCCTATGAAAACTATGCTCTCACAAATCCTTACGGTAAAAATGAGGTTGGAACCAATCGTCCCGATGCTGGCAAATATGCCAGTATCGAAGGTGTTGCCATGAAGTGGTCACAGCACCCGAAGGTTCTTCCAAAAAACTTAAACCCTGTGTTTGATCTGTCTGTTCCCGATCAGTATCGGGTGGATCTGGTGGATATTCGTGATGGAAAATATGATGATGACATAGATACTTACTTGAAATTCAAACACATGAAAAAGCCACCCGACATCATCGTTTCTAGCAGCAGTGGTGGTGGAAATTCTCCTGGCGCAGGCGGGGGGAATTGATACTGAATTTCACTGTCAGATTGACGGAATGAGTGCAGGGAGGGGCGACCCTCCCTTTTTGCTTGCAATCAAAAGCGCTATAATGTAATCAAGATTCAGACTGCGGTTTCGTCTATAGTAGTCCACAATCAGCAGTTTATATACATAGAGAGGAGTATTACCCATGGCATTAGTTCCCATGCGTCTTTTGCTGGACCACGCTGCCGAACACAATTACGGTATTCCGGCATTCAATGTGAATAACCTGGAGCAGGTGCTTGCTATCATGAAGGCTGCCCACGAAACTGATAGTCCGGTAATTCTTCAGGTGTCCCGTGGCGCAAGGGCTTATGCAGGAGAACACTTTGTACGTCATCTGATACTTGCTGCCGCTGAAGCATACCCTCATCTTCCTCTGGTGCTCCATCAGGATCATGGCAACAGTCCTGCCACCTGCTTTTCAGCAATCAGGAATGCATTTACAAGCGTTATGATGGATGGTTCTTTAATGTCCGATGGAAAGTCCCCGGCTACCTTTGAATACAACATTGAAGTCACCAAACATGTTGTCGATGTTTCTCACTCCGTGGGTGTCACCGTGGAGGGAGAACTGGGTGTGCTGGGCTCTCTGGAAACCATGAAAGCCGACAAAGAAGATGGCCATGGTGCGGAGGGAACGCTTTCCAGGGAACAACTTCTGACCGATCCTGATCAGGCAGCGGAATTTGTTGCAAAGACAGGAGTGGATGCGCTGGCAGTGGCCATTGGAACCAGCCATGGTGCTTACAAATTCAAGACCAAACCAACGGGTGAAGTTCTGGTGATCAGTCGTATAGCTGAGATTCACAAAAAGATCCCCAACACTCACCTGGTCATGCACGGATCCTCATCCGTTCCGCAAGAGCTGCTGAAGATTATCAATAAAAATGGCGGTAAAATCCCGGAAACCTATGGGGTACCGGTGGAAGAGATCCAGAATGGGATTAAAAACGGTGTTCGAAAGGTAAATATTGACACCGACAACCGTCTGGCCTGGACTGCAGCAGTTCGTGGAGTTATGGCCGCTGACCCTGCCGAATTTGATCCGCGTAAATTTCTTACACCTGCCATCAAATCTATGGAAGAGGTCTGCCTTGCGCGGTACCAGCAATTCTGGACCACCGGACACGCCAGCAAGATCAAGCAGATTTCGCTGGACGAGTATGCGACCCGATATGCAAAGAAATAGATGAGTTCTCAGCAGGCTTGTTATTCAACAGCCTGCCTGTCTAAAAGAGAGCCCCGGTAAGCTCTCTATTGGTGAAGATCATAATGGCATTCATGAGATTGCCGTGTTCTATTCGATCGGGAAATATGTTGCCCTGTTCACCAAAGGTAAAACCAACCACATGGGGCGCATCCTGTAGTGCACCCCGGAGACCTTTCATCACTTCATCTACCTTATCCCGAATCGTTAACATACTCCCGGCACAGTAGATCATGAGCGCACCCGCTACCTCCTCCTTTTTGAAACCTGCTGATTCAATGGTCAGTGAAGCAGTTTTACCCGCTCTCTCAATCAACACGGATCGATAACTGCTCATCACTACCACTTCTTCACCTGTTGCAATCTCGGCAAAAAGCATTAGAGATTTTTCCGGGAGGATCACATGGTCGGGATGAATGATGATATGCGAAACAATTCCCAGTTTTGTCTGGCGAGCGATTCCCAGAGGTGAGAGAGAGACATCAGCCAGTATGTTTTCACCGGAGGCGACCTGTCTGGAGATGGCACCTCCCAGCCAGGAGTTGTATACATCGGCTGCCGGTTTTCCGTCAATTTCCATCAAAACACGTCCGTGGGCTCTGGTAACTTTCCCCTTTTTCCGTGTGGGAATAAAACCACCTCGAAATTTAAACATAATGCGATAGGGCCAGCGGCCTGCAGCAAGAATTGCCAGATTGGGCGAAACAGACTCGTGGGACCAGGTGAGCCATTTCCCGCTTATGTCGTTATCCGCTGCCGTTCCGCCAATCAGAGGAATACGAGACTCTCTCTGAAGGTATTTTGTGAATTCTCCTTGAATGCCGGCGAGAATACCCTCTTCATCTCCCGGAGTCGTATGGAAAATAGAAAAATTCACCTCTTGAATGGTGATTTGATTTTCAAAAAGCAACTGCTGGACCAGAGCGGCACCAACGTGTCGTGCTTCTCCCTCTTTGGGTGTAGAGGCCACCACAAATTTGCAATCAGTGCCATAAAACCAGATGGAGGTAACTGGATGGTTGTCGCAGAATGTGCCATTGAACCCGGTTCCCTGGCATGAGGTGATACCTGCAAATGGTACTCCTGAGAGTTCTTTAGACAGAGCATTCTGGAGTGCAGGAATGTCGTGAGCAATGGTTGTATAGATAATGCCACCTTGAATCGGTTCCCCGCCTGCAGCTTCGCGAAGTTTGAGGCTGAGCTCCTGAGCCGCTTTTTGAGGATCCAGCAGTTCGGTATGAATAAATGCTACGCCACCTTTCATAAGATTACTCCTGTAGCAAGATTGAGTGATTTTATTTACACCGGGAAAGTTTCTCAATAAAATAACGGATGCTATAGTTAGAACCCGTTGGAAAAATAGCGTTTTCAGACAGAGCTTACCTGCTCCGGACGGAAAACTGGAAAACAATCATAAATTCTTTCGGCAGATCGTACCGGAGGGACCACGCGAGGGTCTTATCGACGAGGAAGCAAGGGAGAAAAAGACCTGTTACCAGGGTCATGTTATAAGAGGCCGGCCAATGCAATAACCAGAGGGCATCGGATGAAAGTGAGTAAATACTTTATTTTATATATTGTTGCTGGGATATATTTTTTTTCCTTCTCCCTCAATGCCAGAAAGCCTCTTGCACATCTGATTACGGACGGCGGTTATAGAGGTAGCATTACGATACTCGATGAAAAACAAAAGAAGTGGATTTACAGTGACAGAGTCGATGCAAGAAAAGAGACTTTGCCCGCATCCACCTTTAAAATTCCAAATTCGCTTATATTGCTGGAAGAAAAGCGTATCTGGCCCGGTAAGGTTATTCCATGGGATGGCAAGGTGAAAAGGTTTCGAGGCGAAATTATTTCTCGCTGGAACGCTGACACTGATCTGAAGAACGCATTTCAAAACTCGACCATCTGGTTTTATGTAAAGCTGGCTGCCGGCCTCGATCGCAGTCGATATAGAAGATATCTGCAAGCTTTTCGTTATGGCAACGGACAGGTGGATGAAAAACTAGCGGACTTCTGGAATCAAGGTAGACTGGCCATATCCCCCGAAAACCAGGTTAACTTTCTGGCCGACTTGAAAAACAACCGTCTGCCTCTCTCCAGGGGTAATATAGAATATGTAAAAAAAATTATGATTCTGGATCAGACCGATGCGTATACTTTGCGTGGTAAAACAGGGTGGGCTACGTCTGATGGGGAAGAGATTGGATGGTTTGTGGGATATCTTGAAACCGGAGAAAATGTGTACTATTTCGCAACCCGTATTCGCGTGTCCACGCAGAAGGTTACTGCAAGCTTTGCTCAGGATCGCAAGCGTATTACCATAGAAGCTTTCAAGGAGTTGCATTTCATGGAATAAAAGGTACCCACTCCCATGGGTTACGGTCGTTGCTTTTTGGCTGCTTTTGGAGGATCATTGGTGGAAAACCGGTCTTCTACCCTCTTTTGCAGCCAGCAATCCTTCTGTGAAGTTGTCATTGAAGAATATGGCAAGCTCATCGAGAGTGGCCTGCCTATTTTCCTGAAACTGGGAGATGATTTCCTTGCGCATATTTCTTTTTACAGAACGGTAGCTATCCAGCGGGCTCTGGAGCAGCGACGCGATAAAACGTTCGGTTTTTTTCATTCCTTCTTCCGGTGAAAAGATATCGTTGATAAATCCGATTTCTTTTGCCTCCGGGCCTTTGAATGCCTTCCCCTGCAAAATAGCAGTACTGAGTGCTGCAGGATTGAAAAGACTACGCAAAATACCTAAAAAAGCCAGGGGTATGGTCAGCCCCAGACGTATTTCATTGAACGCAATGCGATAGGGGCCGGATAACAGAAATCGAAAATCGGAAAGTGCCGCCAGCACGGCGCCACCTGCCATGGCATGTCCGCCAATGAGGGAAACATGGGGTTTAGAGAAAGCAAAAAGTGAGGCGCTCATCTCGTAGAGTTTTTTAAATATACTTAGCTTACCTGCTGCGTCGGTATTGAGTAGTGCATCGATACTGATCCCGTTACAAAAAAAACCCTTCACACTGGAAGTGAGAATCACTGCTCTGACTCTGTTATCCTTGTCCAGTTCGGAGTGTGCCCGGACCAGTTCATCCATTACGGGTACGGTCAGTCTATTTTCTGCGTCGCTATGCAGATACACAACGGTAGCATTTTTCGAGTTTTCAAAATTCAGAAATTTAAAATCGTTCAGCATGTTCATCGCTCACAATGTTTGGGTTTTAAAATTGTTTTGTTGGTACTTCCAGTTTTCGCCATCGCAGATCGGGTATGAGTGAATATTTTCGAAATATCTCTTCCGCTCGCATCCGGTATTCCGACTCTTCCGCTGGATATGCTTCGGCAGCATTCCAGAATGCGATAGCAGTTTCATAGTGATTTTTTCCCGAGGTCAGTTCTGCAATGGCTTCATCATAGTAGAGCCTTGCCTGAATTGCGCCTTCTCTATGGGCTTCCAGATCAGCCCGGAGTCTAAGAGCAGGACCTTTTAAACCGGGCATTTTTTTTGAAATTTTGCGGGACTCTTCCACACACTCTTCAACCAATTTTTCCAGGGAGTTTTTCCTTCCAGGGAGAGCGTTTTGCTTCAAGCAATAAAGTGCAGCCTGGCCGGCCAGGATATAGGAGTATTGCAGCGGAGGGAAATGAATTCGAATCTTTCTTAGCAGGGCATAAATTCGGATTGCTTCATGGCCTGCCTGTGCCGGCTGATTCTGGTGCATTGCCATCAAACATTTGATTCCTTGTACCCTTGAAAGGGCGTCATTGGCTTCATGGCTGATCCTGGAAATCTTTTTCAAATAAAGCTGAACGGTGTTGGCATTGTGACGACCCATCAGATATCCACTGAAAGCCAGCCAGTAGTTGCTCCAGCATGAGAACATCAACGATCCCATCTCATCGGAGATTCTATCCGATTCCTGAAAGGTGGCGTAAGCGTTTTCAAAATCACAAAGAAAAAAATAGCTAAAGCCCTGGACCAGCAATCCGGATAACATTTCCCATTTCTCGCCTATCTGCTTTAAAACTTGAATGTCTCTTTTTTCAGAGCTGACCGCTAGAGAGGGTTTATTCATGTAAAGCATGTAGAGGCCACGTCTCTGGTGTACCATGGCTCGTACTACAGGAGCTCTTTCACTGTCCGGTGTCAGTAAACTTAAGGCATCGGCAAGATATTTTCCAGCACGACGCACTTTGCCCATCCCCAGCAAGAAAGTAGCGTAGTTGGAATAGCTGATGGAAATATCCACAGGCGATCGCAATTGCAATGCGGTGTTCATATTTTTTAACACTGCCCAGAGCAGATGTTGAAACTTGCCATGAAAATAGGCACGTGACAGTTCTCCCAGTATGGCATTGCGGACTACCAGATACTTTTTTGTCTGGACGACTTCGGAATTAACATCAGAAAATAAATTAATTTTATATATTAAATGGCGAAGGTATTCCAGAGATAATTGTATAAAAGTTGATAACTTCCCTTCCGGAATGGATACTCCAGTAAATCGCAAGCCTTTATCCAGCTCCAGAAGAGCTTTTTGATGATCTCCCTTTTCATAATGTGCCCGCCCGCTGCCGTAGTGCATACGGGCCTTTTCAGCGGGTGACAGATCCTTCTGCAGCGTTTCCTGATAAAGCGAAATAGCATTGTTAAAATTGCCGGCATGTCGATGTGTCTCAGCAAGCTCCTCAATGATTTCCAGAAAAAGGTTTCTGTTATCTTCCGTAGAACCGCGCTGAATGATTTCCATGGCGCGACCATAGTGAACCAGAGCGTCTTTGTTATCGAATTCCGATCTGGCATACCTTGCAGCCATAAGGAAGTACTTTAAGGCTTCGGAGTATTTTTCGCAAAGAAAAAAGTGGTTTCCAATGATTCCTGATGCCGCTTTCTCATTTGACGCATTGACTTCTTTCAGATAATCCGCCAGTTTGCAGTGCAGCTCCTTTCGAGTAGATACCATCATGGTTTCATAAATTACATCATGAATGGCGGGACTCTGAAATGAGTATTCCAGGGCTTTTCTATCAACCTTATTTAGAAAGTTTGTAGAAATCAATGAGTTGAGAATACTTTTCAACTCCTCACCTTTGATAGAAAGCGGATTGATGTTTTCCAGGGTGGCAAAGTTGAATACCGGTCCAATGACGGATGCTGTTTTCAGGAGAGCTTTCTCCTGTTCTCCAAGAATGTCGGTGCGGTTGAGAATGACATCTTGCATTCGTGTGGGGAGAGAAATATTTTCAGGCTCTTCGGTAAGTTCCAGACATCCCAGCTCATTTTGAACCAGACTATTTTTCTCGATCAGGCTTCTCATCAGTAAATCCAGAAAAAATGGGTTGCCACTTGCTTTTTTTAAAATCAATTCTTCCAGACGGGTACTGGTCGGACATAGATTATAATAATTTTTAATATATTGAATCATGTATTGATCTGAAATGGCTCCCAGTTCGATCATGTTAAAATGATTTAAAAAACGAATGTTGTTGAGTACATTGGATGGCCTTGTGAGCAACATGATTGTTACAGGCAATTTTTCTATGCGTAGCGCAATGTATTTAAGCAGGTCGAGGGAAATTTCATCGATCCAATGGGCGTCTTCAATTGCCAGCAAAATCGGTTTTTCAATACTCCTTCTCGCGATGATGCGGTAGATGATATCAAACAATCTATTGTTTTTTTGGCGTGGGTCGAGCAATCTTGTTGTTTTTGCTTCCTCGATATTTAATCCGATCAGGTTTGCGAAAAGGGGAAACCAGTCCTTTTCCACGGTTTTCAGATATTTAAATACCTTTTCCAGTTTTTCAATTTTTCGGGCTTCATCGTCGATTTCAACGATCCCGACAAAGAGTCTTAAGATTTCCTTCCATGGATAGTAGGGAGAATATCGTTCATGGGGATAACAGAAGCCGGGGTAAAGCGAAACGTGATCCAGAACCGGAGATTCCAGAAGAATACTGAGCATTCTGGATTTTCCTATTCCCGCTTCGCCCACGATTGCACAAATTTGACCCTGGCCTGAAACCGCCCTTTCAATAATGTTCTGAAGACGGCTGTACTCCTGTTCCCTGCCTACGAATTCCCGGGTATGCTGTTCCAGAAAACCATCGATTCTGCTAACCGCATATTTGATTCGAAATACTGTGTAAGGACCTTCTACCCCTTTCAGTGATAGATCTTTCAATTCATCGAAGACAAATTCATCGTTGACCTTTTCTGCAGTCCTGCGATCCAGATGGACGCACATGCTATCGTCCAGGTTCATCAATCGGGTGGCGATATTTACGTCCTCTCCTATTACAGTGTAACCTTTTCGAAAGGGTGCACCCAGATCGCCGCAAAATGCCAGCCCTGTAGTAATACCGATCTGTATGGTTCTGATAAGGGAATACTTTGCGCTATCTTTTGCCTGCTCCAGTACGTGGTGGGCAAATCGTGTGGCCATCAGCTCCTTGCGATCGATAGCCACGGGTGCGCCGAACAGAACAAAAAAAACGTTTCCTTTATCTGTCAGATCTACCTGGATTATGGCACCACCGAAAATTCTACTCTCGGAGAGAACGCTATTATAGAAACTATTCAAGTTTGAATAA
>JBNLFC010000094.1:0-10230 GCA_050305335.1 Leptospirales bacterium | reverse complement strand
CATCGTCTATACCCTCATGATGAGAGAGGAAGTGGATGAGGCATCCTTCTTCGATCTTCTTATGAAGACTTACTGGTTCAAGGAAACCGTGGATCTCTATTTCCTGCGCTTCTCAGGCAGAGAGACTGTGCTCACACGAGTAGCACGTTCGTACAAAGAGACTCATCTAGACTATTTAGAAGTACTGCAAATGTTGCAGAATGGACCGCTTCCTGCAGAGCGGGGGTTGGTGAATGCTTTCGACAGCCGAATTCCAGTGAAAAGTCTGGTGGTCAGAGATAAAATCGCAGAAATTGATCTGGGGCCGCAGGTTGCCAGGATGAGCACTACCTTTATCCGTGATCGCCTGGACCAGATGATATTTACGCTGACTCAGTTTCGTGAAATACAGGGCGTTGCTCTAAAAGTCAACGGGCGATATGTCCGTGCCCTCGGGAAAGATGAGCTCCGCATACCCCCTGTTATGGGGCGCTCCCATCGAAAACTGGAGGAATACCGATCACCGTAATACGCTTTTTCCAGGGAAGATAGGCGGCACTCATTTCTGACAATCTGCGGGACAGCTTTCCGGTGTTTCAGGACAAGGACAGCCTGCGCCCATACAGACTACTTCGGCGCAAATATGATCCCCGCAGCGATCCAGGCAGATCGGTTTATCTTTCTGTTTTTCTGTAAGGCGTACTGGCGGGCCATCTGGCTCAGTCTTTCTTTCATCATCGCCTTTGCACACCATCAGGGTGAGTGAAAGGACAAGAATAGTAAGCATTGATTTCATTAAATAAAGCCTTCCCGAAATGGAGCTATGGGCACAACAATTTTACGATAGACTGGAGCCACCTGATCCGGGATGGAAAACTCCTTTTTAGAGTATTCCTTTTAATTCTGCAAAGCTTGCTATTTCTAAGTCAGGAGAAGTGCTACCAATTTTGCCGATGCCATATGTGCAAAAAATGGTCCTTGCCCCCGCCCTTTTCCCTGCCTCAATGTCAGTGTGGTTGTCTCCAACCATGAATAGTTGCGCAGGAGAGATCCCATGTTTTTCAGCAAAATGAAGCAGAGCCATGGGATGGGGTTTACGTTCAGAATAGGTATCACCACCGGCAATTTCCTGAAAAAGGGAAGAGAGATGCAATCCCTCCAGGATCTTTCTGGAGAAGACTTCTCGTTTGTTGGATAGAACAAACAGCTTATGCTGATTCACCAGACTCTCCAGGGTTTGCTGGACCTCCGGATAACAGGTTGTATGATCCAGTAGATGATCATTGTAGTAGGGAGTGTAGATGGACAGAGCCTCTTCGCAAAGATGTTCGTTACCCGGCCCCAGGGAGCGCAAAATCAACTCGCGGATTCCGTCCCCGATGAACGCTGCGATCCTTTCCGGGTCAATATCCGGTAAGTGTAACTTTTTCAGAGTATAGTTAACAGACAGCGCGATGTCCGTTGTGGATGAGACCAGAGTCCCATCCAGGTCAAAGACAACTCCTTTCATAGTCACGCTAGCATCATGCGAAGATGGTTTTCTTAACCCGCGCCGGAAGCTGGAATGCCGCGCTCTGAAGTTCCGGAGTCCAGTATTTTAGCGTGTCTATGAACAGATAGTCGCCATGCTGCAACTTCGCTTCCAGATTTTCTGTATTTGTATGTTTTCTGGAAAAGAAGGTAAAACCAATCAGTCCGTGAGGATAGGTGGGAACGTTGGCACTGTAATAGTCGCTAACAGGAAAGAGTTTGCGGCCACTTTCAATCATGCCTCGAATGATGTGGGAGTGGACCATATGATTTTCGGCCTGGTTGGTCATGATGCCGTCCTGAGTCAAAGCTCTGTGGCAAGCTTCAAAAAATGGAAATTGGAATAGCCCTTCGGCAATCCCTACAGGATCTGTCGAATCCACAATAATGACATCATAAGTATCTGGATGATTGTTTACCCATTCTACACCATCTTTATAAATCAAACTGACTTTAGGATCACCCAGAGCGCCTGCAATAGAAGGAATGTGTTCACGGCAGGTTGCCACAACACGTTCATCGATTTCGCACAGATGGGCTTCTTCTACCGTGGGATGCTTCAATACTTCACGAATTACTCCGCCGTCACCTCCGCCGATTACCAGAACTTTGCGGGGAGAAGGGTGAGCAAAGAGCGGGACATGGGCAATCATCTCATGGTACACATGCTCGTCGAACTCAGTGGTCATCATGACATCGTCCAGAAGTAGTATGCGACCGTATCTGGAGCTTTCCAGAATGTCTAGCTTCTGGAATGGCGTCACTTCTGAGTGAATGGAACGCTCTATCTGGTAGCTCTGGCGGTAGCCGGGTACTATGGAGATGTTTTCTGTAAACCAGAGATTCATATGGATCCTCAACTCAAAAAGATTTGATAGCAAGCGGTGTGGAAGGTGGAATTCTGAGGCTTGAGAAATAGAAAAGAACCAGAGCGATATCCCTCCGGCCACACTCAATTACCCGGAGCGGGACTTGAACCCGCACGACCGAAGCCCCAGGATTTTAAGTCCTGTATGTCTACCATTCCATCATCCGGGCGAACGATTCCGACCGCCATAAGCGTGACAGCAGAAAACGGCCTTCTACTCCCGAAGGGGAGATAAGGCGTCGCCCGGATTCGAACCGGGGATGGGGCTTTTGCAGAGCCCTGCCTTAGCCACTTGGCTACGACGCCGAATTTATGATTTTTCAGCAATGACCGCTTTCAGGGGATAGGGAGTCAAATGGTTTTTAGCAGGCAGGAAGGCGGTGGGTTGTCACCATTTTAAGGATGACACTTCTTTCATATCATTCAGGATTGTGCGCAAAGCAGGGCGATCAGTCCTTCAACCACAGGAGTCAGGTCAAAAGTCACAATGCGTGATCGGTCAAATATCGAAGAAAAGATAGCCGATTTTTCTCAGTTAAAGATTCTCATTGTAGATTCGGATGTTGATCACGGTAAACGGCTCCGAAATGCAATAGACCAGGTCGCTGGAGTGGCTGTGGAAGTGGCCGCTTTTAACGATGATTTTCTGGATAGATTGGCTGCAGAATCGTTCGACCTTCTCATTATTGAGATTCTGGAACCGGAATCCAGGATGGCACGCTATGCGCGAGAGATCAAACAGATTAAGAACGACCATTGTATCATCTTTTTCTCTTCCACTCCATCTTATGATCACATCCTCTTTGCTGTCAAAGAGGGAGGAATCGATTTTTTTCCAAAACCTATAAGCGATGCCGATGTGGCAAGAATTCTGGAACTTCACCGCTTGCGCATTTTGAAGGCACGTAACATATCCCATGTGGATCGTTATATTGTCGAAAAGCGCGTCAAACTCACTCTACCCACAGATGTGTCCATCCTCTCCTACGTCTCCAATCGGATTGCAGACGATATTTTTCAATCCGGTGCAGTGGCACCGGGCAGGCTCTACACCTTAAACCTTGCCATCTTTGAAGCGCTGACCAATGCACTGGAGCATGGGAATCTGGGAATATCCTATGATGAAAAATCGGGTCTTGTGGGAAGCGGGGACTACATCAACTATCTAATGGACAAGTGCAAAAAGGATCCCTATTGCAACAGAAAAATTCATATCGATTATCATATATCCAGATCCGTAATCAAAGTCAGTATTGAAGATGAAGGGAGGGGATTCGATGCCGCCACATACATGGAGGATGTGGCAGACCAGGTGAGTGAGGAGTATCACGGAAGGGGGTTGATGTTGATCTATAAGATCATGGACAAAGTTTCCTTTAATACAACTGGCAATCGAATTTCTTTTCAGCTGACAAGGAAGTGATTTATGTCGAAACTGAATTCGTACGGCCACCGAAGCGACAGCGCGATCGTCTGGATTCTGGAGGGAAATGAACTCGAATTTTCTCAGGATGAGTTTCTGGAGATTGCTGGATCACTGACCCACGAGGGGCTCTTTTCGATTCTGGATCGAATTCGTCCTGCCATGAAAAGCCAGCTCTATCAGATCTATCACAAGGATCTATCATCCCATCTGGAAATAGAGGATCTGGAATACGCCATGGAACAGTGTATTCTTGACTTAAAGGACCGCCTGCGACTATGACATTTCGTAATGCGTTTTTTACCATGAAGAAAAGAGAGGGGGTTGAGGTGGTTGCATATAGAAAGCTCTACTGTTAAAAAGGGGGCACACTCGATCACCATCGGTACCCTTCAAAATTTCATGTCCTTCATGGTTCAACCTGGAGCACTGTTTTTTGACTTGATTGTCAAATCCTGTAGCCCTTTATGGATGCAGGTTTTTCAAGATTATCTTGAAAGAGAATCCTTTGTCTCGAGGAGAGGCTTCATGAAAAAACAATCTCTGCTTCTGGTGGTAACCATTCTGATTCTTGCTTTTTTTCACACCCATTCCCTCTTTCCGCAGGAAGGAAGTGTGGAAGAGAGTAAATATGCTAAAGCGAACCAGGAGGATGAGGAACAGAAGCGAGATGAGGAAGACTACACAAAATGGATGCTCGGTGTCTCTATCTCATACGGTCGCTACTTCATCGGCAGAGACGTCAGGAGCAGCAATGCAAAGTCGATTTCTGGAAACGAGAAAACTGTCGATTACGAAAACTGGTCTCCTTCAGTGGTGATAAAAACTACTCCCAGAGCACTGTTGCCCCATTTCTTCTCCAGCGCATCACTGGATCTTTATCTCAATGAAAAAATAGTAGACGACGTCCTTTTCCAGACCAACGTTCTGGGTGCGCACTATGGCTTTTATCTGAATAGCGGTGATCTTTACAAAGGTGACGTTGGCCTTTTTGGGGGGATTTACGCAGGCGTTCAGGGGGCTCAGATTCAGGGTAGCTTTCGTTCCGACGTCTCTTTTCGTGACGACTATCTGAAAATGGTAGCTCTTACAGGTGGCAATGGTCTACCCGACTACCTGGACTCTTACGTTTTCTACCAGGGCATTCACGGAACCCTGGACCAGACTGAAAGAAACCTCTACCTTGGATACAGAGGCGGCTGGATTCCCAGGGAGCTTTACATCCAGGCCGTCCTCTTAAAAGCCAATCTAGCGCCGTTGGAGTATCTATCACTGCTGAACATGGATTCTACCGCCCTGGATTTATACTACAGCTACCATCTGACATCAAAACAGTCCGACAGAAGGAAAGGTACTTATGGAGGCTACATGGGAGGGGCTCAGATCGGGTATTATGGAGACTTCTTTATGATTGTATACGATGTTAGCATCGGCTCATTGCAGGATGCTCGCGATGTGTTTAGTGTGGAGAACCATAAGCTGACGGCCGGGCTCTTCATAAAATTTTAAAGTAAGTGATCGATTGCGCTGTTTTTTGGATCGTCCAAAAAAATGAACATCTCACCGTATTAGCATGGAGGTTTCTATGACTCAAGTTGCGGCAGAGGGAAGAAGTATGCTGTCCGTTCCAGGGCCGGATTATTTGCATGCCCAAGAAAAGCAGAAGGCCGAAGATTTTCCGGAAAGAGCTGGATTTGTCAGGGATGCCTCCACCCGAAATAGAGCAGTAAAAACCATGTCTGAAATGACCCGATCCCTCAATGAATCTGCCGGGGCACCTGCCAGAAACGGCCCGGAAAAGTGGGGTGCAAAAGAGACAGGAAATATGCTGGATACATACGCCTGAGTGCTGGCTCTTTGACCTCTGAGCCTTGTTGTGGATCATAATGGCTCAGGGGAAGATCATTGAAAATTGGATATTTTGGAAGTCCCGACATTTCGGCAAGATTGCTAACGACTCTTCTGGAGCTGGGCCAGCATGAAATCCTCTTTGTCGTCTCCAACCCGGACCGCCCCAGGGGCCGATCTGGCGCAGCCCAACCAACGGAAGTATCGAAGGTAGCAATCCAGGCCGGTATCCCCCTTCATCGCTTTGAGAAATGGAAAACAGCTGAACCCGGGGAAATATTACAGGCCGCGGGAGCGGATCTTTTTCTGGTCTTTGCTTATGGTCGAATACTTCCTGTTCCTATACTGGAAATCCCACCTCTGGGGAGCGTAAATCTGCATGCCTCCCATCTTCCTCTTTTACGCGGAGCATCACCCATCCAGTCTGCCATATTACAGGGGTTGAATACCACAGGCTGGACCCTTCAGAAAATGGCGCAAGAGATGGACGCAGGCGACATCATTTCTCTGTCTGCCCCCATTCCTGTTGAAGCGCAGGATACTGCAGGATCTTTGAAAGAGAAGTTGATGGATTCAGGCATGGATCTCGTCCTGCAATTTCTGGAAAATCCGCAGGGGGCCCTGGGGCAGGCCTATCCCCAGAATGCTGCCGGGGCGACCTATTGCACAAAACTCAAGAGCGAAGACTCATGGTTAGAGTGGAATCAGCCTGCCGCAGACATTCATCGAAGAGTAATGGGAATGAATCCTTCTCCCATGGCTCGAACAAGGCTGGGTAAGCTTATCCTTCGAATCTTGCGTACCAAGCTGGACATTTCCCCTTCCGATCTCTTTTTGCAGGAAAACCGGGAGGCTTCCCCGGGTCGACTTCTGATAGAGAGAAATGGAAAAAGAAAAAAACTACTGGTGGCCACACAAACAGGTTTTCTGGAAATTGTCGAATTGCAGCCTGAAAATCGTAAAGCAATGTCAGCCGGGGACTTTCTAAACGGGTTCCGTCTGGAAGGCGATGCAATACTGGCGAGCGAGGATTGATCAGAGGCTAGCAGGATACATCTATGTCAGATACGAATGTAAAGGAACGAGCCGTTTCCGAACGAATCATCTTTTTTGAAAACCTTGGCAAAATGTTCTTTTTTTCTATGGTTTCGGCTGCCATTTTTATTTCACTGGCAGTTTTGATTTTTGTAATACGCTCCAGAGAACCCGAAAGGATATCCATGCCGGATATTGTTGGAAAGTATTATGTTGATGTTTATAATGACCTTGCCCGCACAAGACTCCAGCTCCATATCTCAAAGCTTAGATTTCAGGACCGGCCACCTGGTGTGATTCTCTATCAGTCCATACCCGCAGGTGCCATTGCACACCCCGGCGACACCCTGGATCTCACTATCAACCAGCCCGAGCCTATGGTGCGGATGCCAGACCTTATGAGCACATCGGTCTCTACTGCCGAATCGGTAATCAAGCGAATCAACTACGACGATGAGGTTTATTCCCTGAAAATTGGGGCCATTACACGAATTCATGTAGAGGGAATTCCGCCCGAAACCGTTCTTGCGCAATTCCCCGCTTCAGGAGACATGATATCACCTCTGGATCGGGTTTATCTGCTGGTATCTACACGTTCCCGTCAGCTCAATAATGGATCTGAAGAGGATGCGCAAAAATCGTTGAACGGACAACATATTTCCATATTGAACGAGTATTATATACGGCGAGGCATTGATTACAGGATCAAGAAGCTCGAAGATGCACCGGAGAGATGGCAATCGGGAAGCATAGCCTCCGTTGCAGCAGGAAAGGATGGCGTTCAGAATGTGACTGTTTTTTATACAAAACCGCTGGCTCGATACAGACAGGGTCTGGAGCTGATCGATATGGAACTGGACGAAGACGGTGAGTGCCAGGTCGTTGTTCAGGAACAAGGTTACGATGGCAGCGATGTAAAAAGGATTGTTTTCTCTTCTAAAAAACACGCTCTCGATGAAACCGTTCGAGTGCTCTATTATCGAAGAGGGGATAGTTACGTTACCGGATCCTGCGGAGAAGAGAGCGTCTATTCCAAAAAGATTAAGCCTGACACACTTTCCTGAGACGGAGTTCCCATGAAGATAGCACCCTCGATACTCGCGGCCGACATGACAGACCTGAAAAACATCCTGCATGGTATGGACCCTTCGAGCATAGATCTGATTCACATGGATGTGATGGATGGTCACTTTGTGCCCACTCTATCGTTCGGCGAACTCTACAGCGCTCAGGTAGAGTCTCACACTTCCATTCCGCTGGACATTCATCTCATGGTTTCTCTACCAGAAGTGCACATTCCCCACTATCTGCCCGGTGGGAAATTGAAAAATTTCCCTTACAACGTTACCTTTCATCTGGAGGCTACCCATTTTCCGGTACGTCTTTCAAAGCTCATACGGGAAGCCGGTGTGAAATGCGGTATAGCATTGAATCCTGGTACTCCCCTGGTCATGCTCGATTCACTTTACGATCATGTGGACTTGATACTTTTGATGAGTGTTGAACCAGGTTTCTACGGTCAGAGCTTTATAGAATCGGTTGTTCCAAAAATCCGTACGCTACGGGAAAAGATCGGCGATCGCAAAATCGAGATTCAGGTCGACGGTGGAGTCAGTCCTGCTAATGTAAAACGACTCTACGATGCTGGTGTAGATATTGCAGTAGCCGGATCTGCAGCCTTCAAGGGGGGCCTTGTGAACGAAAATGTCAGGGCGATCAAAAAAGCGGCGAGCGGTTAGCACAAATCCGCAGATTCACAGGGAGGGGACAAGAAACAAGATGGGAATGATGGGGAAGATGTTGGGTGTGGTGTAAAAAAATCCTTCCCATCCTGTTAAATAAACCATATTCCGTGCTGAGGGTTGATAGCCTCTAAAATCTGCTTGACCTCCAGACCCCATTTTTTAGCCTGCCACCGTGGTAAAACTGAGATTGCAGAGATACGGAACAAAAAAGCGCCCTTTCTACAGAATTGTGGCAGCAGATTCAGTGCGGGCTCGTGATGGACGAATCATCGAGCAGATTGGTTATTATGATCCCATTGCATATAAAAGCGAACCTTCTTTCAAAGAAGAGCGGGTCAAGCACTGGTTGTCAGTGGGGGCTCAACCTACAGATTCTGTAAAGTCCCTTCTGCGCCATTGCGGATATGTAAAATAATGGCCATGGAACTTCTGGAATATATCATCGAAAACCTTGTGGACCATCCTGATGAGGTCCACATCCAGGAAATTCCTGGAGAAGAGGAGCATATTGTCGAAGTTCGCGTAGCTGACTCAGACGTAGGCAAAGTAATCGGCAAAAATGGAAGTGTTGCAAAGGCCCTTCGAACCATACTTGCTGCCGTTGGCTCTCATCGAGACACAACATATATACTGGAAATAGTAGACTGATTCCCGAAGATCTTCTTCCTGTAGCCCGGATTACCCGGGCAGATACAATTCCTGATAGATACCGAATTACTACCCGGGGCGAGGCCCTTTTTGATATTCCTTTACCGGCTCAATGCTGGATCTATGTTCCTGTTAGAACCGAGGCGAACGTGGCGCAATGGGAACCTGATCGGCACGAGCTTTATGCGTCGGGCAAATTGATCTCCGGAGCCATCACTTCGGTCAGTAAGCCTGGACTGCGAGGTTTTGTAGACCTGCAGTGTAAGGAGATGCCGGAAAATCCTGCGGGGTGCTGGATCACATTGTCAGCTGCTGATCTGCTCCATATCGGAGCTGGCATCTACTACTTTCAAGTTCTGAAACTCCCGGTGGTTCGAGCAAGGGGTGAGGCCATTGAAGGACACATCCAGTCCATTTTTGACAACGGAGCCCATCCCGTTCTACTGATACAAAAAGAAAGCGGGGGAGAGATTCTGGTTCCCTATGTCGATGAGTTTGTCGAGGTGGACCTGAAAGCGTCCCTTGTGATTATAAAGGAATTGCACTCTTTTGATATGAATGATGAAAACTAAAAAAAACAGATGAAGTCTGGACTTTATCTGCGAACAAAACAAGAAAGGGTTCTGGCACCAAAGCTCCTATGCACTTCCAGGTATTGACAATTTTTCCCGAACGTTACAGCTCCTATCTGGAATCTGGCTTGCCAGGTAGAGCCCATAAACAAGGTTTGTTCAAACTGGAGACGCTACAGCTGCGAAATTTCAGCGAAGCGAACCGCCCCGGGAGAATCGATGACACCCCATATGGAGGTGGGCCGGGGATGGTGGTCCAGGTGGGAGTAGTTCATCGAGCTCTCAAAAGTCTGGCAAAAAAGTTCCCTGTGGTGCTTTTAACCCCCCGGGGGGAGCGACTTAAACAAAAAAAAGTTCGCGAATTTGCCCGATTTCCGGGATTAACTCTCATAGCAGGCTATTACGAGGGTGTGGACCAGAGGGTCGCAGACCATCTGGTAGACCATGAAATTTCCATCGGCGATTATATCTTAAACTCCGGTGATCTGGCGGCGCTTTCTTTGATCGAGGCCGTGACCAGACTGCTTCCGGGGTACATGGGATGCGAAGCAAGCGGAGATGAGGAGTCCAAGGAGAATGGTC